>JAJYGO010000125.1 GCA_021785115.1 Chloroflexota bacterium
GATGCGTGCCACGTCTCGACTCCTCGTCCTAGTTCTGCCCGCGGCCCGAGCCGCGGCGGTCGGCCCTCGCGCGCCGGCCTGGGGAGCACGAACCGGCGCTCTGCGCCGAGTCTACGCCCGCGCCTCGGGGCGCAGGCGCAGCGCGACGTCGAAACGCCACCGCGCGGCCCGGGCCCGCGCGCACAGCTCGGCGCGCGCGAGGCTCGTCGGCGACACTGGGCGGCATGCAGCGGATCCGCGACGGGCTCCTTCGCGCACGCATCCCCGCCCTCGCCCTGCTGACGTCGTTCCTCCTGGGCGCGGTCCTCATCGTGCTGACCGACGTCGACCACCTGCGGCGGCTCGGGTCCGACCCGCTGGCGGCGATCGGCGGCGCGATCTCCGGCGTGACCAGCGGCTACCCGGCGATGCTCGGCGGTGCGATCGGCGACCCGCGCCGCATCGTCGCCGCGCTGCAGAGCGGCAACGCCCGGGACATCGCGGCGGCCGTCCGGCCCCTCTCCGAGACCCTGGTCAGCGCCACGCCGTTCATCTTCGCCGGCCTTGGAGCGGCGCTGGCGTTCCACGCCGGCCTGTTCAACTTCGGCGTGGACGGGCGTTCCTCATCGGCGGCCTGGGCGCCTCGATCACGGCCGCGCTCGTGGCGGGGTACCTGCCGCCGCTGCTCGCCCTGGCGGTGGCGGTGGCCGGCGGGGCGGTCGCCGGCGGGGCCTACGCGTTCGTCCCGGGCTTCCTCAAGGCGCGGACGGGGGCGCACGAGGTGATCACCACGCTGATGCTCAACGGCATCGCGCCGAACCTCGCGTTCCTCATCGTCGCGGCGACGGGCCTCCCCGGGCGGCGGCCGGCGGTCCCTCCCGTGCCGACGCTCGTCGACCTGCCGATGGTCCGCGTGGACTACGGCCTCGTCGTCGCGCTCGCGATGGCCGCGGTCGTGTCCTGGCTACTGTTCCGCACCAGCCTCGGCTTCGAGCTCCGGGCCACCGGCTGGAGCCGCACCGCCGCCCGCGCGGCCGGCATCCGGCCCGGCCGCACCACCATGCTCGCGATGGCGCTGTCCGGGGGGCTGGTCGGCATGGGCAGCGCGCTGTTCGGACTCGGGCCCGCCTGGGGCGTTTCGGGCAGCCCCGCGAACGACATGGGGTACCTCGCGATCGGCCTCGCCCTGCTCGGCGGCCGGCGGCCGAGCGGCGTCGTGCTCGCGGCGCTGCTCTACGGCGCGCTCACCAACGGGGCGGAGAGCATGGTGGTCGTCACCGGCACCCCGCTGGCGCTGCTCACGGTGATCGCCGCGCTGGCGATCATGTTCGTGGCGGCGCCCGACCTGACCCGGTCGATCTGGCGGCTGGGGCCCACGCCGAGCGCAGCGACACCTGGCGCCGCGACGGGCGCCCACACGGGCGCCGCGACGGGCGCCGACATGCCCGCGAGCCCAGTGGCCGCGACGCCTGGCGCCGCGACGAGGAGCGCGGACCGCGACAGCCCGTAGACGACCCGGGGCCACCGCTCTGCAGTGCCGCGCCCGCGGTCGCCGCGAGGCGCCCCCGGGGGTCCCTGGCGCCGCGGCACCCGGCCGCCGATGGCGGCGCAGGCGATGCCTACGGCTGGATCGTCGCCGTGAAGACCTCCTCGCGCAGGCCGAGGGCGATGACGGAGTCGCGGCGATCCGTCCAGACCGGGCGCACGACGCCGTCGAGCGCGGCCAGGCCCTCGTAGTCGCCGTACTGGTTGCCGAGGTCCACGCTCGGCGCGCAGCAGGACTCATCGGTGGGGGCCGTCGCGACCGCGGCTGCCGAGTACGTCGCGCCGCCGTCGGTCGAGCGCGCGAGGGTGTAGGTGGCCGGGGTGGCGCCGTGGATGCCGGTGTCGTAGTAGGCGACGTTCACGGACCCGTCCGAGGGGTCCACGGCCAGCCACTGGTTGAACTGGTCGCCGGACCCCGGCATCGCGGTCGACGTCCACGTCGAGCCGCCGTCGGTGGACTTCGCCACGTAGACGCTGGTGGCCGCGTTGCTCCCGTCCATGTAGGCGCAGAACAGGGCCGAGGACGTCGCGCCGCAGGCGGGGTAGACGAGGGCGCCGCGGCTCGACTGGGCGGCGATGTCGAACTGGAACGCGCCGACGCTGCTGATGACCCGGGGCGCCGAGAACGTCAGGCCGCCGTCGGTGGAGGAGGCGTCCGAGATCGTCCCGTGCGCGTAGTCCTGCCAGGCCACGTGCAGGATGCCGTCCGGCGTCAGGTACGGGTCGGCGCCGATGCCGCCGGTCTTGCCCGTGACCTGTCCGCTGACCGAGACCGGCGTCGAGAACGTCTGCCCGCCGTCATCCGAGTAGGCGAGCAGGACGTTGTTGCCGTTCTTGGTCGACGACGAGGAGCCGGTCGCGTGGTCCCAGGCGACGTAGACGCGGCCGGGGTGGTCCGTCCCGCGGTCGACCGCGATCATCGGCTTGTCGTTGAACTGGCCGCTCCCCGTCTCGGGGGCGAAGTACGTCGCGGCCCAGGTGGCCCCGCCGTCGGTCGAGTGCGCGACGGCCATCTCGGTGCCGTTGACCCCGCCGCCGGCGCCGAAGAAGACGACGATGTACGAGTAGTACGCGTTCCCGTCGGCGTCGAACGCGACGCCCGGGTCGGACCCGAAGTCGAAGCCGTTCCTGGTCCGCGCCGGGGGCAGCGGCAGGTCGACGCCGCTGAACGTCGCCCCGCCGTCCGTCGAGTACATCGCCCGCATGGGCAGGCGCTGGATCTCGTTCGAGCCGGCGATCACGTTCGACGGGTCGGCCGGGTTGATGGCGATCGACGTCTCGCTCTGCGACCCGCACTCGTGGCCCGCGTCCACGTTCGCGCCGAAGTCCGGCTGGGGGACCGACCCGCTGTTGCCCTCGCACAGGGGGGTCACGCCGCTCGAGACGACTTGGTACTTGGGGTACCAGGAGGCGTTCTGGTAGCCCTGCGAGTTCGAGCTCGCGGCCACGGGTGGAACCGCCGTCGAGATGAGGACGGCGACGGCCGCCGCGACGCCGAGAATGTTCCTGTTCACGAGCCACTCCTCTCGTCGCCGCAGCGACCATTCGCGCCGGCCCCCGGGCGCCCCGCATGTGCGCCGCATCTTGCGCGCCGCCGCGCGATCTGCCAACCGGGTCGGCATGCGGGGTGGTGCCGGCGCGCACCGCAGGCGATGTCCGCGTGGTCCGCGACGCGTGCGCCGCCCCGGCCGGGCTGGGCCGCGTCGCACGCGCCCCGGTCGGGCTGGGTGCGCCGCTCGGGCCGGCGTCGCGGGCCTGATCGCCGGGGGCGGGCCGTTGTAGGATGCCGCCCATGCTCGACGAGGCACTCCTGCTCGGGATCGCCTCGATCGCGGTCGCCATCGCCGGCTTCACCGCCGTGACGGCTGCGCTGACGCCGCCCGGCGGCTCGTGGAGCCCGCTCCACCGGATCCGGCAGCGCGCGATCGTGTCCACCAGCTTCAACGTCGTGTTCGAGGCGCTGCTGCTGGTGATCGTCGGCGCGTGGCTGCCCGACGCCCGCCAGGCGATCGCCCTCTCGAGCGCGCTGACTGCGCTCTACGCCGCCTGGATCGTGGTCAGCCGGGGCCGGCAGATCTACCGCGCCGGCGGCCTGCGCACGTGGGCCGGGCGCCTGCTGTACGTGCCGGGCATCACGGCCCTCCTGCTGTTCGCGGCGAACGCGGTCGTGCTGACCTCGGTGGCGGCCTACGCCCTCGCCCTGTGCGTCCAGCTCTCGGTGGCGGTCATCAGCTTCTACCAGCTCGTCGCCGCCGCCTCGAGCTGAGCGCGCCGGGCGGTCCGCACGGGTAGGGTCCCCGGCCGCCCCGCGATGTGCGGAGCCCGGCGCCGCCCGCGGACGAGGGTGTCCCGGCCCGCGGTGGACCGCGCCCCGGCTCAGTGCTGCCGCCGCCGCTCCTCCCGCAGCGGGCCGGCGGAGCGCACGCCCGCCGCGAACCGGCGGAGGATGCGCTCCTCGAGGCGCCGCGTCGCGTTCTCCCCGTCGGCGCGCTCCGCGGCGGCGAGGAGCGCCGCGGGCAGGCATCGGCTCGCCATCTGGAACTCCGGCCCCACGGTCCGGCCGTCCTCGAGCGAGAAGTCGAGCGCGACGGCCCCGGGGAACTCCGGGTCCGGCTCGAGCAGCAGCGTCGGCCCGAGGAGCTCGTCAGGTCCGAGCGGGCGCAGCACGAGGTAGGCGACGTCGGTCGTCGCGTTGTAGGTCAAGCGCATGGCGCACCTCCGGTCATCCCCGCGGCGCGGGGCTCGATCGGGGGCGGGTCAGGGTCTGCGGCGTGCGCTCACGGCGCGAGTCTGGGGCCGGGCCGTGCCAGCTGCCTGTCACACACGCGGCGCGGCATCGGGTCCCGCATTTCGTGTAGATGACCACCGTCATCCACGCAGATCTGTTTGCAGAACTCGACGCGAGGCGTAGAGTTGAGAACATGAACTCGCTACGGGAGTGGGCGCTCGGGCTGCCCGCCGAGGGGCGCTTCACGTTCACCACAGCGGAGGCCCGAGCGGTGCAGGGCCAGGTGTCCGCCGCGGGCACCATGGCGGCCCTCGCCCGGGCGGAGGCCGATCGCGTCATCGTGTCCCCCGTCCGCGGCTTTCACGTGGTGCTTCCCCTCGAGGACCGAGCGGCCGGCACGCCGTCCTGGCGCCTGTTCCTCGACCCCCTGATGGCGCACCTGGAGACGCCCTACTACGTCGGGCTGCTGACCGCGGCATCGATCCACGGCGCCACGCCGCAGGCCGCTCAAGCCGTCCAGGTGGTCACGCCCCGCCCGAGGCGGCCGATCCGCGTGGGTCGGCTGGCCATCGAGTTCACCGTCCGGCGAACGGCCTCGCAGGCCCCCGTCGTCCTGCTCACGACGCCGTCGGGGCGGATGCGGGTCGCGACGCCGGAGGTGGTCGGGCTTGACCTCGTACGCTACCCGGCCCGGGCCGGCGGGTGGGACAACGTCCTCGCCGTGCTGCGGGACCTCGCTCCCCTGATGCGTCGCACTCGCCTGCAGGCGGCGCTGACGGTCGAGCCGACCACGCCGGACCTCCAGCGGCTGGGGCACCTCCTCGACCGGGTCGGCACAGTCGAGCTGGCCACCGTGCTCGCCACCGAGCTGCGGCGGCGGCGAGTCGCCTGGGTGCCCCTCGCGCCGGGTGAGCCCGCGACCGCGGATTGGGTCGGACGCGACCCGGCATGGCGCGTCGTGCTCAATGTCGAACTCGGGGAGGAGTGAGCCTTGTTCCCGCGCACGGACATCGTCCGCTGGCGTGCCGTTGCGCCGTGGGCCGACGACGACGACGTCGAGCAGGACCTCGTGATCACGCTCGCCCTGTTCGACATCTTCCGCGACGAGACGCTGCGATCGAGGCTCGCATTCCGAGGCGGCACGGCGCTGCACAAGCTCCACCTGGCCCCGGCCGCCCGATACTCGGAGGACATCGATCTCGTCCAACGAGAGCCGTGCCCGATCGGCCCGACCCTCAGCCGGCTCCGCAGCGTGCTGGGCTGGATCGGTCCCGCCCGGTCCGACACCGGCGAGCACCCGAACTCACGCTCACGTTCGAGACGGAAGCGGGCGCTCGGCGCCGCGTCAAGCTCGAGATCAACAGCCACGAGCACTTCGGCCACGTCGTGCCGCGCCTCTTCGCCATCCCGGACCCGCCCGTCGCCAACAGCGCGGCCGTCCCGACCTACGAGCTCGACGAGCTCCTCGCGACCAAGCTGCGCGCGCTCTACCAGCGCCGAAAGGGCCGCGATCTGTTCGACCTCTGGTGGGCCCACCAGATGGCCGAGCCCGACCCGAACAGGATCGTCGCGCTGCTTGGCGAGTACCAGGCCGCGGCCGGTCGGCCGATGATCCGAGCCGCGGAGCTCCGGGCGAACCTGGCGGCGAAGCGCACACGCCCGTTCCTCGACGAGGTACGCCCGCTCCTGCGACCCGACATCGCCTATGACGCGGCGGGTGCGCTCGACTGGGCCGAATCGACCTTCATCCCGCTGCTGCCCTGAATTGATCGCGACCGCGGCGGCTCGCGCCGGCTCGAGCCGGCCCTCCGTCGCCGCGCCGATCGCGGCCTTGGACTCTGTCCCACGACGCCCGCGGCGCGGACACTGCCGGCATGGACAGGCGGCGCTCGCGCGCGCGTGGCGTCACGCCGGCCCGCAGCCCGGCGCGGGCGTGGGTCCTGGTCGCCACGGTCGCCCTGCTGCTGGCCGGGTGCGCCGCGCCCGAGGTGAGCCCCGGGCCGTCCGGCGCCGCGACCCCGTCGGGCGCCCCGCCGCTCGCCGTCTCCCTGCGCGACGCGGTGGACCCGGCCGCGGTCCTGGCCGACCTCGACCGGCTCGTCGAGATCACCGCCCAGCACGGCGGCACGCGGGCGGCAGGCAGCGACGGCTACGCCGCGGCGGCGGAGTGGGTGGCGGGCGAGCTTCGCGACGCCGGCTACGAGGTCACCCCCACCCCGGTCTCGGTGCCGTGGTTCACGCAGAACAGCCCCGGGCTGCTCGAGATCCTGGCGCCCGGCGCCCCGGCCCTCGAGGGGCCGCGCGACTTCAAGGCGATGCTGCTGTCGCCCCCGGGCGAGGTGACGGGGCCGCTGTACGCGCTCGGCTTCGACCCCGAGGCCGCGCCGGACGCCCGCAGCGGCGTCGGCTGCGACGCGAGCGCCTGGGCCGGCGTCCCGGCGGGCGCGATCGTCCTCGTCCAGCCCGGGCCGTGCTGGAACCGCACGATGGTCGAGCACGCCCAGTACGCGGGCGCGGCCGCGCTCATCTCCGCCAACCCGGGCTGGGGCCCCGGGCAGGTCCTTCGGCCGACGCTGATCGACCCCCAGGGGCTCGTCATCCCCGTCCTCGCCGCGACGCGCGACGCCGGGCTGGCCCTCGCCGAGGCGGCGCGGGCCGGGCAGGAGGCCCACATCCGCCTCTCGACCACGACCGTCAGGCGGCAGAGCGACAACGTCGTCGCCCAGACGCGGGGCGGGGACGGCGGCCGCGTCGTCATGCTCGGCGCCCACCTGGACTCCTCGATCGACGGACCGGGGATCAACGACAACGGGACGGGGGTCGCCGTCGCCCTCGAGGTCGCCCGCCAGCTCGCGGCCCTCACCCACGGCCAGCCGGCCTGGAAGGTGCGCGTCGCGTTCTGGACGGGCGAGGAGTACGGGCTGTGGGGCTCGGCGGACTACACCGGCTCGCTCGTCGACGCCGACCGGGGCTCGATCGCCGCCTACCTCAACCTCGACATGCTCGCCTCGCCGGGCGGGACACGCCAGGTGTACGACGCGGCCACCCTCTCGAGCCCGGCGTCGGCAGCCCTGCAACGCCTGCTCGCGAAGGCCTTCGAGGCCGACGGGTTGGACTCGGAGCCGGTGGACATCGCCGGCGCCAGCGACCACTACCTGTTCGACCAGCTGGGCGTGCCGGTCGGCGGGATCATCGCCGAGGCCGCCCCGGGCGACGCCTGCTACCACCTCGCCTGCGACACGACCGACAACGTCGATGCCGCCCTGCTCGGCCAGGCGGCGCGCGCCGCGGCCTGGGCCACCGGGGCGCTGGCCAGCGGCCGCACGGAGCTGGCGCCCTGACCGGGAGCGCCCGGCCGCAGGAATGCGGTCCGCCGGCTAGCGCTGCCGGCGGACCAGGCCCTGCTTCATCGCCAGGATCCGGTCGAGTGACGACTCCCCGCCTCGGAGGGCGACGCCCGTCGCCAGGATGTCCACGATGACGAGGGCCGCGAGGCGGCTGACGGTCGGCGTGTAGGACTCGGTGTCCTCGAAGGTGCTGGCGCGGATGTCGACGTCGGCCAGCCTCGAGAGCGGGCTGTCGCCGCCCGTGATCGAGATGACCTTGCCGCCCGCGGCCTTGGCGGCGTTGGCGACATCGATCACCGTGCGCGTGCGACCGCTGTTGGAGATGGCGATGGTGACGGTCTGGGGGGAGCTGAGGCTCGCGGCGATGTACTGCATGTGGTAGTCGACCGGGGCCTGGCAGGCCTTGCCGAAGAGCGGGAACTTCTGCTGCGCGTCCTGGGCGACGATCCCGCTCGAGCCGGCCCCGATGAACAGGATGTCGCTGGCCTTGATGATCGTGTCGATCGCGGTCGCGACCGCCGAGGCGTCAAGCAGGCCGCGGGCGCGGTCGAGGCCGCTGATCGTGTGGTTGAAGACCTTGTCCACGAGGTTCGGGACGTCATCGCCCGGCATGATCGCCGGGAAGGCCCAGGGCTGGCCCAGCGCCACCGCTCGGATGAGGGCGATCTTGAACGTGCTGAACCCGCGGTAGCCGATCGCGCTGCAGAACCGCATCACCGTCGGCTCGCTCGTCCCGGCCGCCGACGCGAGCCCCGCCATGTTGAGGTCCATCACCCGCGCCGGGTCGGCCAGGATGAGGTCCGCCACCTTGCGCTCGGCGGGACGGAGGGAATCGCGACGCTCGACGATCGCCTCGAGCAGTGTCGTCATCGGTCTGTACCTCACCGGCTGTTGGCACGTGACGAGGGAGAGCGGGGCCGCGTCGGGGAAGTGGGCGAGCAAGATGATGTGGGAAGTGACAAGGCTAGTGGGAGCCCATCTCGTCAGCCACCATGATCGCTGCCTCCACGTCGCGCGCGGTGACCGGGAAGGGCATGTGGTGAATGGTCTCCCCCGGCCGCACGGCCGCCTCCGCGACCAGGCGGACATTCCCGGGGGTCCGCTCCACGCCGAGCTGCCCGAGCGTGGCCGGCAGGCCAACGGAGCGGAGGTAGGCCAGGACCCGTTCGGCCTCCGACGGCGCGGCGTGCTCCAGCACGAGCTGGGCGAGGACGCCGAAGGCCACCTTCTCGCCGTGCATGCAGCCGTGCGTGGCCGGCAGGGCGGTCAGCCCGTTGTGGATCGAGTGGGCCGCCCCGAGCCCGCCGCTCTCGAAGCCGATGCCTGACAGCAGGATGATGGCCTCGATGATGTCGTCCAGAGCAGGCGTGACGACATGCGCCTCGACGGCAGCCATCGCCTGGGCCGAATCCTCGAGCAGAATGCGGTAGCACTCCTCGGTGATGGCGATGGCCGCACGAGTGCTGTTTGCCCCCGCGACGTTCGGGGCGAAGGCGCGGCTCGCGGCGCGCGCCTCGAAGTAGGTCGCCAGCGCGTCGCCGAAGCCCGAGACGAGGAAGCGAACTGGGGCGTCGGCGATGATCTGGGTGTCAACGAGCACGACATCTGGGTTCCGGTCGAAGAGCATCGCCGACTCGAAGACGCCCTCGGCCGTGTAGACGACCGCGAGCGAGCTGCACGGCGCGTCGGTCGACGCGATCGTGGGCACCGTGATGCACGGCCTCCGACTGCGGTGGGCAACCGCCTTCGCCGTGTCGAGCGCCTTGCCGCCGCCGAGCCCCACGACAACGTCGCACTGGGCTGCGCGCTGGAGCTCCGAGAGCCGGTCGATCTCGGCCCTCGTGATCTCCCCGCCGAACGCGGCCAGCACCGGGCGGAACGGGCTCCTGGCGGCCGCCTCGGCCAGGCGCGCCTCGACCCGCTCATATCCGCTGGGCGCCGCCACGAGGAGCGCCGAGGACCCGAAGCCGCCGATGTAGCGGCCGATGTTCGCCAGCTCCCCCTCGCCCTGCACGTAGCGCTGGGGCCCGAGGAGGATCCGCCTCACCGAAGGCTCCTGCGCGTCCAGCGCTGGCCCCGGGACGTCATGCCTTGACCGCGCCGGTTGCGAGGCCGGACTGCCAGTACCGCTGGAGGTAGAGGAACGCGAGGACCAGGGGGACGGTCGAGATCACCGAGCCGGCCATGACCATGGGGAAGAACGACACCGAGAACGCACCGACCGCGTTGGACCCCCCGAGCGCGAACCATCGCGCCAGCCCCACGGTCACGGGGAGCAGGTCGTTGTTGTTCAGCATCAGGAGCGGCAGGAAGTAGTTGTTGAAGGTCGCCACGAACGAGAACAGGGCCACGGTCGCGACTCCCGGCGCGAGCAGCGGCAGGCTCACCTGGAGGAAGATCCGAAACTCGCCGGCCCCGTCCATGCGCGCGACCTCGACCAGCGCCTGGTCGATCGCGGCCCGGGTGTACTCGCGCATCAGGAACACGGCGAACGGGCTCACCATGGAGGGCAGAATCACGGCCAGCGGCGTGTTGACGAGGCCGACCTTCGCGAACAGCACGTACGTCGGGATGGCAAGTGCCGTGGTCGGCACCATGATCGCGCCGATGACGACCGTGTTCACCACGCCCTTGCCGGGGAACTGGTACTTCGCCAGGCCGTAGCCGGCCAGGGTCGCCAGCGCTGTCGCGCCGAGCGTGCCGGCCGCGGCGTATCCGAAGCTGTTGGCAAGCCATCGGATGTAGATGCCCCCGCTGAACGTGAGCGTGTTGACGATGTTGCGCACCAGCTCGTTCGAGGTGCCGAACCCCAGCCCGAAGGTCGAGAACAGGTCCTGGTTGGTCTTCGTCGCCGCCAGGAGCAGCCAGAGGAGCGGGATCGAGAAGTAGATGACGCTGATCCAGACGATTGCGGTCGCCAGTGCCCGGGGACCTTGATGGCGGCGCCACGTGACCGCCCGACTCGAGCCGTGGTCCTCGGCCAGCGTGGCGTCGCTGGCGCCGTCGGCCATTCGCGGCGTCATGACGCGACCTCCTCGCGGTTGAACACCCTCAGGACGAAGGCGGACGGGATCAGGGTGATCAGGCCGAGGGCGAAGGCGATCGCCGCCGCGTAGTTCACGTCCTGGTTGAGGAACGCGACGTTGTACGCGTACAGGTTGGGCGTGAAGTCATGGCCGATCGCAGCTGACGCGGTCGGGGCGAGCAGCTGCGGCTCGTTGAACAGCTGGAACGAGAAGATGATCGAGAAGATGATGACCAGCAGCAGGGCGCCGCGGATGGCCGGGATCTTCACGCTCCACGCGGTCCTCCACAGCCCTGCGCCGTCAATCGCGGCGGCCTCGATCAGCTCGGGGGGCACGGTCCTGAGCGCCGCGTAGAAGACGATCATGTTGTAGCCGACGTACTCCCAGGCCGTGATGTTCATGATCGACGGAAGGATCCACCGGGAGCTCAGGAGATCTGGCGCCGGGAGTCCCAGCGCACGCAGGGTCTGGGTGACCAGGCCGTGCTGCGTGCCGTAGATGAAGGCCCACATCATGGTCGCGATGACCGACGGGACGGCGAACGGGATGAAGATCCCCAGCCGTCCGAATCGCGCGGCCTTGACGAGACCCGTGTCGAAGACCAGGGCGAGGAACAGGGCGACGGCGAGCTGCGCCGGGACGGCGATCACCAGGAACAGGACGACGTTGGAGATGCCGTGCCAGATGGACGGGTCCTGCGCCGCGCGGATGTAGTTGGCGAGGCCCGCGAACACCTGCCCGCCGATCAGCTGGGAGCGGAAGGTGCTCAGCCAGGCTGAGTACAGCAGCGGCACGACGAACAGCGCGACGAACAGGACGAGGAACGGCAGCGTGAACGCGAGTCCCGCGATCCGCTCATGGCGCTGGCGCCCGCCGGCGCGACGACCCTGGACTGTCACCCTGGCTGCTCCGAAAACGGGATCGGGCTGGGAGCGTGGGAGGACGCGCTGCCCAGCCCGGATTGGACTGCTGTGACCCGATCAGACGTCAGGATGCATCAGTTCACGGTGAAGCCCTGCTGCTGGGCGTACGTGACCACCGCCTGCTGCCACGCATCGAGGCCGGCGCCGAGGTCCGTCTTGTCGGCGGCCGCCTTGCCGAGCGTGTCCACGTAGGACGAGGTGACGTACTCCATGAACGGCAGCCAGTGCCAGGAGGGGCCGACGCTGCTCAGCTCCTGCGCCCAGACCACGTTGGCGTTCTGGTCCAGGTACGGGTCCTTGGTGTACAGCCAGGCCGGGTCTGCGACGACGCTCTTGAGGACCGGGTCCCAGCCCCACTTGGTGTACTTCTCCACCGCGAACTGCGGCGACGTCGAGCGGAACTTGAGGAACTCGTACGCGGCGATCGGGTTCGCGCTGGCCTTCATGACGACGTCGTCGACGCCGCCCTGCCACAGGGCACCGGCCTGGCCCCCCGCCGTCCACTGCGGCCACGGAGCGACGTTCCACGCTCCGGTCGCCGTCTTCGTGTCGCCCTGCAGCACCGGCGAGCCCCAGACGCCAGCCTGCCAGGTCGCGATGCTGTTGGAGTTGAATGCCTGCCAGTAGGCGTCGACCCAGCCGGCGGTGGACCCGACGTACCCGGCGTCAATGAGCCCCTGCCAGTAGGCCATGAGCTTCTTCATGTCGGGGGAGTTCAGCTGAACGGTGACGTGGGTGCTGCCGGGGGTCCAGTCGAACGGCGTGATGCCGGCCTCGTACATCCAGGCGTAGATCAGGCCCGCGTCGTTCGGCGTGAAGTCGGCGATGCCCGCGCCCGTCTTGTCCTTGAGGATCTTCGCGTCTGCCGCGAACTCGTCCCAGGTGGCCGGGGGCGTGGAGATGCCCGCCTGCGTGAACAGGTCCTTGCGGTAGTAGCTGGCCGTCGCGTTCGACCCGACGGGGAGGCCGAGGACCTGGCCGCCCACGACGCCGGATGACCAGGCGGCCGGCAGGAACAGGTCCTGCAGGCTCGACGCGCCCAGGGAGCCCAGGTCGAGCAGGCTGTTGGTCAGGGCGAACGCCGGGACCGTCGAGCCCTCCATGAACACGATGTCCGGGACGCCCGTGCCGGCTGCCAGTGCGGTCCGCACCTTCTGGTACTCCGCGGGCCCCACGCCGACGTTGGTGAGGTTGATCTTGATCGCCGGGTGCAGCTTCTCGAACTCGTCGACCGACGCCTTCGCCGACAGGTCCCACGACCAGTAGGTGAGGGTCGTCGGGGTGTTCAGCGCGGCGTCGATCTCGGCCTGGGAGGGGCCGGTAGGCGCCGGCGTCGGGCTGGCGGTCGGCGCCTCACTCGCGGCGGCGGTCGCGGGCGCGGCGCTGGCGGAGGGGGCGGTGCTGGCTCCGGGAGTCCCGGCGGCCGGAGTCGCGGTGGACGACGCGCACCCTGCGACCAGGATGCCCGCGGCAAGGAGGGCCACGGCTCGAGCCGCCATTCCTCTCCCCTGCCATGTTCCGTTCATTGGCGCATACCTCTCGACTTGTCTGGGTGGGCGTTGTGGGGTGGGCGTCGAGGCGTGCTGGAGCAGCGCGTGAACGCGCCCGTGGGTGCCGCCGTATCCTCCGGTGCCGTGCCCTCCCGCTGCAGTGGCGAGGGATGTAGCATAACTACTACCTTTCGCTGTTTGCAAGTCCCAATATGGGGCGCAGGCCGCTTGCTCCGCCGGTTCGAGGTAGTTACACTACACGCCAGCGAGGTGATCCTCGGGACCCAAAGCACGCGGGAGCTGACGATGCACTCAACGGACCAGGCGATCCGAGAGCTGTCCCAGGCGCTGGGCAGCGATCGGGTTGTCGTCGACAGGGCAGGCCTCCTCCAGCCCGAGCAGGTGCTGGTCCGCCAGTTCGAGAAGGCGTTCGACTACGTCCCCGAGCATCTCCCCGTGTGCATCCTCAAGCTGCGCTCGACCGAGGAGGTCGCCGACGCGGTCCGGTACTGCAATGAGAACGGGCTCAGCGTGATCGTCCAGACTGGCGCCTCGAGCAGCGAGGACCAGCTGCTGGTCGTCAACGACCACACCGTCGTGTTCGACCTGAGCGGCATGGACGCCGTCGTCTCCCTGGACGCCGAGAACATGACCGCGACCGTCGGCTGCGGGATGCGGCTGGCGCGCCTCGAGCAGCTGGCCAACGAGCAGGGGCTCACGACGGGCCACTGGCCGCAGTCCCAGCCGCTTGCGTGCATGGGCGGCCTCGTCGCCGTCCGCAGCATCGGCCAGTTCTCCACCTACTACGGCGGCATCGAGGACATGCTGTGCGGCCTCGAGGCCGTCCTGCCGGACGGCCAGGTGGTGCGCATCCGCAATGTCCCCCGCAGCGCTGCCGGGCCTGACCTCAGGCACTTCTTCATGGGCACTGAGGGCGCGATCGCCATCATCACCGAAGTCACGGTGAAGCTGTTCACCCACTACCCGGACAGCTGGTGGAAGGGCGCCTACGTCGTGCCCAGCTTCGAGGCCGGCCTCGACGCGATCCGCGAGGTCATCGTGAAGGGGTTCCGGCCTGGCGTCGTCAGGCTGTACGACAAGCTCGACATGGACTTCAACTACGGCGGCTTCGTGGAGCTGCAGGACGGAGAGGCCTGCATGTTCTTCGTGGCCGAGGGGCCGCCGAGCATCACGGCCGCGATCGGCGCCGCGATCGACGAGATCGCCCCGCATCATGGCGCCCGCGCCGTGGACACCGCAGTCGTCGACCACTGGCTCCGGGTGCGCAATGACGTCTGCAAGATCCTGGGCACCGAGGAGATCCGCAACCGGTACCGCGAGACCCAGGCCTTCTACACCACCTGCGAGGTCTCCGCGAGCTGGACCGACATCAAGCGCATCTACCGCAACGTGATGGCCAATCTGCCGGGCGAGATCGACAACCTCCTCGGGATCGGCGGGCACGTCTCGCACAGCTACCAGAACGGCACCAACATCTACTTCGTCTACGTGCTCAAGGCCAAGGACCCGCTGCGGATGTGGGAATCCGACCGGGCGGTGAAGAGTGCGATCGTCACGGAGGTGCTCAAGGAGCCCACGGGCGGCAGCGTGCACCACCACGGCGCCGGGAAGATGCGCGCGAACCGCGTCGCGGACGAGCTCGGATCGTCGTACGACCTGCTGCGCCGGATGAAGCGGGAGCTGGATCCCAACGGGACCATGAACCCCGGCTGCCTCATCCCGCTCGAGGCCGGGGGCGTCGAGTCGGACGGCTGAGACGCAGACCCCCGGGGCGGCGAGCGGACGCTCCTCTCCGCTCGCCGCCCGATGCCGCCCACAGGAAGGCAGCGAATGTCAAGATCGCTCGTTCTGACGATCGACGCCGGCACGACCGGGATCCGAACGATCCTCTACGACCGTCGCGGCGTGGAGGTCGCGGGCGCCTATCGGGAGTTCACGCAGATCACGCCGGCCCCCAGCCTGCTCGAGCACGACGCCGCGGAGATCTGGGCCGTCACGCGCAGCCTGATGTCAGAGACCATGGCGCGCGCCGGGGCACATGCCCGGCAGATTGCCGCGATCGGCGTGACCGGCCAGCGCGCGACCGCCCTGGCCTGGGACAGGAAGACGGGGCAGCCCCTGCACAATGCGATCGTCTGGCAGGACCTCCGCACGTGGCCGCGCTGCCTCGAGTTGACCGAGCTGCTGGGGTTCCCGGTCAGCCCGTTCCAGGCCCTCACGAAGATCGAGTGGCTGCTGGACCACGTCCCGGGCGTCCGCGACCGGGTGCTGTCCGGGGAGGCGCTCGTGGGCACCCTGGACAGCTGGCTCGTCTGGAAGCTGACGGGCGGCGCAGCGTTCGTGATCGACGCCTCGAACGCCTCGACGACCTCGATGTGGGACCCGGCCACGGGCGACTGGTCCCCGCGCATCGTCGACGTGCTGGGCGTGCCGGTCGAGCGACTCGCCACCGTCTCCCCTTCCAGCGTCGTCTACGCCAACGCGGACCCCGACCTGTTCGACGGCGCGGTCGTCCCTGTCGCCGCCTCGGCCGGCGACCAGCAGGCCGCGACCTTCGGCCAGCTGTGCCTCGAGCCCGGCGAGGGCAAAGCCACCTACGGGACGGCGGTGATGGTCGATGTCAACACCGGCGGCCAGTGGGTGAACGGCAGGGGCACCTACCCGCTCAGCCTGTGGCGACTCGGCAACGTGGATTCCTATGTCCTCGAGGGGA
>JAJYGO010000472.1 GCA_021785115.1 Chloroflexota bacterium
CCGCCGGACCCACGCCTCAGTCCGGGCGGCGTCCGACCGGGTAGCGCCCAGCCGCGCAGCGCCCAGCCGCGCAGCGCTCAGCCGCGCAGCGCCCAGCCGCGCAGCGCCCAGCCGGGCGGCCCGTTCCGTCTCGACCAGTCCTGCGCGCATGGGTCCCTTCGTCAGGGCTGCAATGGCCCGTCGGCTGCGCGGCAACCCCGCGGCACCTCGCGGCAGACCGCGGCCCGCACGTCAGCCCTGTCGCGGTCTCGAGGCGGCGTCGTGCGCCCGGTACCCCAGCCCGGCGGATACCGCGAGCCCCGTGCGCGTCGTCTCGTAGGCGAGCCGCCTCACCACGTCGCGGGTCAGCCGGGAAGCGGGACCGGCGACGCCGACCGCCGCCACGACGCGGCCGCGAACGTCGCGGATCGGGCTCGCCACGGACACGAGGCCCACCTCGAGCTCGTGGCGGCTCTCCGCCCAGCCGCGCGACCGAACCTTGGCGAGCTCCTCCTCGAGCCGCCCCCGGTCGGAGATCGAATGGGGCGTCGGGGCTTCCAGGTCATCGCCGGTGAGGATGGCGGCCCGCTGGGGCAGGGGGAGGTACGCGAGGAGCACCTTCCCGGCGCTCGTCGCGTGCGCGGGGTGCCGGTGCCCGAGACGCGTCGCGAGCTTGAGCAGGCCCGGCGTCTCGCGTCGCTCGACGGCGACCACGTCGCGCCCGTCGAGCACCGCGACGTGGGCCATCTCGCCGGTCCGAGCGTGGAGCTCGTCCAGCGCGCCGAGCGAGACGCCATGGAGCTCGGCCCGCGACGGCGCCATCTCGCCGAGCTCGTACAGCCGGACGCCGAGCCGGTAGTGCCCGTGCCGCTCCGCGCGCTCGACGAGGCCGGCGCTGACCAGCGCCGTGAGCAGCCGGTGCACGCTGCTCTTCGGCAGATCGAGACGCCTCGCGAGATCCGTCACCCCCAGGTCGCGTTCGCCGGGCGCGAACGCCGCGAGCAGGCGGGCCGCGTTTCGGACCGTGGACAGGCTGGATTGATCGCGCGCGCCTGCCGCCTCTTCCTCGGGCTGGTCGTCGCGCCGGTCGTCGCCCGCCGCCGGCGGCCTGCGCAGGTCGTTCAGTTCGGACGCCATCGTCCCCTCGCCCGGCTGGTCGCTCCGCGATCGATGGATCGTCCTCCTCGTCCCTGGCGCCCCGGCCGGCCGCGTGGCGTCAATCGTGCCTCGCGTGTCCGCTCTCGTCTCGTCCGTGCGACGGGACGCCCCGTGTGCCGGCCGTGTCGAGTGCCTTCCGTTCCGGCGGACGGAACGACAGGGTCGCCCGTCCGCTCTGTCCCCGGCATCGGCGATCCGACCCAAGTGTGTCGCAGATCCGTTGCAGGAGTCGTCACGGGCCTGCAAGACCGGCCAGGAGGCTTCGTCGCCGCCGCACACCGGTCGGGGAGACGATCGAGTGACGCTCGGACGGAAGGCTGCCGCCACCGGCGGCTCGCGCCCTGGCTTCGACTTCACCGCGGGCCGGGCGCGACCGCCGCGAAATTGGAGCGCCGCCCGCTGCAGCGGAGCCGACGACTGAAGCCCAGGGAGGTGACGATGAACCGGGACGACGACTACCGCCAGCCCGTGTCGAAGGACGCCGGGAACCCCGGCGACACCGGGATCGAGATCGAGGAGGCCGGGGGCAGCGGCGTCTACCCGATGTCCGGACCGATGCCGAAGGGCGACGCCCCGGTCCGAGGCGAGGAGGCGTGGGGCCAGGGTCCCGCCGGCGAGGCCGGATACGAGGACTCGGGCTCCTCCGAGATCATGCCGCCATTCGGGACGGAGCCGCAGTCGCCGGGGCCGGACCAGGGCGGGCCGGGGTCGGGCCAGGGGCCGCAGGGGGCAGGCCAGGGGCCACAGGGGTCGGGACCGGCTCATGGATCGCAGGGTTCGCGGCCGCAGTCGCGCGACGAGGCCCCGAGCGAGTGATGGCGGCGCAGGTCGGCTACTCGATCTCGAGCGAGGAGACGGATCCGGCACGCTGCGTCGATCTCGCCCGGATGGCGGAGGACGCGGGCTTCCCGTTCGCCCTGATCTCCGACCACTACCTGCCGTGGATCGATCGGCAGGGCCAGGCCCCGTTCGTCTGGGCCGTCATCGGCGGGATCGCCCGGGCGACCTCGACGCTCCGGCTCGGGACGGCGGTGACGTGCCCCACGGTCCGCATCCACCCCGCGATCATCGCGCAGGCCGCCGCGACCGCCGAGTGTCTCATGCCGGGCCGGTTCTTCCTCGGCGTCGGGTCGGGCGAGAACCTCAACGAGCACATCCTCGGCGACCCGTGGCCGCGCGTCGAGGTGCGCCAGGCGATGCTCGAGGAGGCGGTCGACATCATCCGGCTGCTCTGGTCCGGCGGCGAGCACAGCTACGACGGGGCGTTCTACCAGGTGGACGACGCCCGGATCTACAGCCTCCCGGACACGCCGCCGCCGATCTGCGTCGCCGCGTCGGGCCCGGAATCCGCGGAGCTGGCGGCCCGCATCGGCGACGGGCTCATCAGCACGGCGCCCATCCGCGAGGTCGTGCAGACGTTCGAGCAGGCCGGCGCCGGCTCGGGGCGCGCGACCGGGGACCGCCCGAAGTACGCGCAGGTCACGGTCTGCTGGGCGGCCGACGAGGAGACCGCGCGGCGGACGGCGTACGAGTGGTGGCCGACCGCGGCCATCAAGGGCGACGCATCTCAGGAGCTGCCGCGACCGAAGCACTTCGAGCAGCTCGCGGCGATGGTCACCGAAGACGACGTCGCGAAGATGGTCACCTGCGGACCCGACCCCGAGGCGCACGTCCGGAAGCTGCAGGAGTACGTCGACGCGGGGTTCGACCATCTGTTCGTGCACCAGGTGGGCCCCGACCAGGAAGGGTTCTTCCGGTTCTCCGCGAGGAGGTGCTGCCCCGGTTCGGCGCGTGAGAGGGGTGCGACAGGGCGCCGGCCGGACGCCGGTAGGCGTGGGCCGCGGACCTCGCGACTGCCGGCGACCTCCGACCCGCCCGGTGGCCGGCACGAGCCGCGTTCAGCCTCGGTCCGGATTCCCGGTCAGCAGCTCGATGGCGTCGCGCAGCACGTCCTCGACCGGGACGTCGGCGACGAACGAATCGTCGTGCGCGCAGCGTTCCCTGGTGTTGTCCGTGCCGCATGTCGGGCAGGCCGTGCGCCAGCTGATGGCCACGCGACGTCCGGCCCGCGTCAGCTCGCCGCCGTTGACCAGGTTGCCGATCCAGTAGATCCCGACCGCCGGCGCCCCGACCGCGGCCGCCAGGTGCAGCGGCCCGGTGTCGTTGGACACGACGACGGAGGCGCGGGCGAGGAGGCCGGCGAGACCGCCGAGCGAGAGGCGGCCCGTCACGTCGATCACCTCGTCCGAACCTCCCCGGCCGCCGATGCCCGCGGCCACGCGGCGCGTGATCGCGGACTCCGGTGGAGTGCCCGTGATCACGACGCAGACCCCGCGCTCGACCAGCGCGCGTCCGACCGACGCGAACGATTCCGCCGGCCAGCGGCGGCGCGGGTCCGTCGCCCCGGGGTGCAGGACGGCCAGCGGTCCGCGTTCGGGCACGATTCGTTCGACCTCCGCGAGGTCGGCGTCCGTGACGGGCAGCCGCGGTGCCAGGTCGACGGGGGCAGCGCCGACGAGCGCGACGACCTCGAGCCACCGCGCGTACTCCGACTGGTAGTAGACGTACGGGACGGCCCGGTCGAGCGGCGCGGCGTCCGCCGTCGCGGTGCCCGCAGTCGTGTGCGCGCCGACCTCCAGCACGAACGGGTTCGAGTTGCGTCCGCCGCCGTGCATCTGGATCGCGAGGTCGAAGTGCTCGGCGCGCAGTCTCGCGAGCAGCGCCTCGCGCTCCCGTGGTTCGACGCGCGACGGGTCGTCGTCGAACGCGGCCGGCGGGACGGGCACGACGCGGTCGACGGGGGAGGGGCGGCCGGCGAGGAACGCGGCGTGCCAGGCGCGGCCGAGCAGCACCATCTCCGCGTGCGGGTACGCGGCCCGCAGTGCCGCGAGCGCCGGGAGTGCGAACACGAAGTCGCCGAGCGCGTTCGCCCGGAGTACGGCGATCTTCCGGACCCCGGGGAGCACGTCCGGTAGCGCGCCTGGGCGCGCGTCGGCGGGCACTCAGGCGATCTCCGGCCGGCAGAGCGGCACGCCCGTCAACCCGACGTCGCCGACCGCCACGTGCCAGCGGCCGAGGTTCGACGTCACCAGCCTGTCGAGCCGCTCGCCGGCGAATGCCGCGTTCGCGGGTGCGCCAAGCACCTGGGCGTGGGGGTCCTCGACGAGCGTCTCCACGCGCCCGTCGGGCAGCAGACGGAGGACGCCGTCCGGCCGGTAGCAGGGCAGGAGGATCGAGCCATCGGTCGCCAGCAGGATCCCGTCGAGCGTCGTCGACGGCACCTCGGCGACGACGGCAGGACCGCCCGCCGATCCGTCCGCCTCGATCGGCACGCGCGTCACCCGCTCGCCGTTCGTCTCGATCACGAGCAGCGCGCGCTCGTCCGCGTCGATGCAGCAGCCGTTCGGCAGCGCGTCGACGCGGTCCGTCCAGATCCGCGCCCGGCCACCGGGCTCCACGCACCAGATCACGCCATCGCGCCGGCCCCAGTCACCCGAATCGGTCACGTAGAGCGAACCGTCGGGTCCGAACGCCAGCCAGTTCGGCGCGCGCATCCTCCGTCCGTCGTCGCCCGACGCGTACGTCTCGAGCGACCCCGTCGCCGGGTCGAACCGGACGATCTCGCCCCGGCCGACGTCGCACGCGTAGACGCGGCCTGCGCCGTCGCACGCGACGCCGAGGACGAACCCGCCCGTCTGCGCGACCGTCTCCACCGAGCCGTCGAGCCCGATCGCGTAGAGCTGGCCCGCCTCCCCGCCCGCGTACACCCGCCCCCGGACGGGATCCCAGCACACCCCCTCGGGGTGATCCAGGCCGCCGGCGAGCACCGAGAACCGATCGAGCATCGACCCCCTCCGATCCCGCGAGCGGGCGCCGTCGCGCATGCGCTCGCCAACCGTCGGCCGGGGCGACGGTCGCATCGTCGCCCCGGCCAGGCCATCCCGAGTGGCGACCCATCGTCCCTGAGTGACAATCCATCGTCGCCCACCGGTCGTCGCCGAGGCGACGACCGCATCGTCGCCGACGCGACGATTCGCCCGCGCTCGCGACCCCCGGCCGCTTCTCGCAGCCGCGCCTACGCCGTCGCCGCCAGCGCGGCCTCGTACGCGTCGAGCGTCCGATCGATCGACAGCGCCGCCAGCGCGCGCCGCCGGATCTCGTCGCGGTCCAGTCCGCCGACCTCCCCGCACGCCTCTGCCAGCGCCGTCTCGTCGCCGGGATCGACCAGCCGTCCGCCGACGCCGTCGGGCACGATCTCGGGCAGCGCGCCGCGCCGGTACGCGACCACCGGGCACCCCGCCATCTGTGCCTCCGCCGCCACCAGCCCGAACGGCTCGTCCCAGCAGACCGGCATCAGGACGACCGCGGCGCGTGCCATGAGCCCGGCGAGGCGCTCGCGCGACACCGGTCCGAGCCACTCGGCGCCACCGAGCAGCGGGACCACGCGCCGTTGGTGGTACTCGCGATCGTAGACCTCGCCGGCGAGGACCGGTCGCAGCCCCGCACGCCGCGCGACGCGGAGCGCGACGTCCACCCCCTTCTCCGGCGAGATCCGGGCCGCGATCAGCGCGACGCGATCGTCGGCGGGCCGCCCCTCCGGATGCGCGGACGGCCGAGTGATTGCTCGACCGGCGGGCTCCGGCCCCGCGATCGCCGCCCCCGCGAGGTCAGGGACGCCATTGCGCAGGAGCAGCACGTCGGGGACGCCCGTATCGCACCACTGGCGCCGGCCGTGCTCGGAGACCGCGGCCACTCGCCGGGTCGTGGTCCGGCACGCGGCGACGACCGCGGGCACGATCGGTGGCAGGTGGAGGGTGTGGACGGCGGGGAACGGTTCCGCGAGCTCGAACGCCTCGACGTCGAACGCGTGCTGGCTCACGGCGTCGGGCTGCCAGCGCCGGACGCCCTCGAACACGCGCTCGAACGCGCGGCGCATGCCGTCCGACGATCCGGCCCCGCCCGGACCCCCTGGGCCAGCCTCCGATCGCGACGCGTCCCGATCACGATCGCTCCGCGGCCTCCCGCCCGCCTGGCCCAGGCCGGGCACGATGAACGCCGACCGGATGTCCTCGTCGACCTCGACCGCCTCGACATCCACTCCGTCGATCCGCGAGCCGGCCGCGCACCAGACGCGGACGTCGTGACGGCGCGCCGCGAGACCGCGTGCGACGTCGACGATCAGCGCGTGGTTGCCGCGCGCCTGGCCCGGCCGGATCGGGGCCACGAGTGGCGCGACCACGGCGATCCGCACGGACGCCTCAGCGCGGCGGCTGGTGCTCGGCGAGCGCGAGCTGCGCGAGGAACTCCGACCGCAGCCGCTCGTCCAGCTCGTACGCCCCGCGCCACGTCAGCGTCCGCGTCACGGCCTCGGCCTCGGACACCCCGCGCATCCGGGTGCACATGTGGGCTGCCGCGATCGACACCGCCGCGCCGCGCGCGCCGCTGGCCTCCACGACCGCGTCGGCGACCTGCTGCCCGACGCGCTCCTGGACGGTGAAGCGGGCGGCGAAGAGCCGGACGAGCCGTGTCAGCTTCGAGATGCCGAGGATCCGGTCCTCGGGGACGTACCCGACCCATGCGTCGCCGACGAACGGCAGCGCATGGTGCTCGCAGAGGGCATGCAGCCGGATCGGCCCTTCCACGACCTGGTCCCGGCTCGCCGGCTCCCGCCGGTGCCGCTCCGTCGGGAACACCGTGACCGCCTTCGGGTCGCCCTCGTAGCCGCGCGTCGCGTCCGCGAGCGCGGACAGGAAGCGCTGCGGCGTCCTGCGCGTGCCGGGCGTGTCGAGTGGCATCCCGAGCGATTCGAGGATCTCGGCGATCCAGCGCTCGTACCGGGCGCGCTGCTCGTCGGTGAGAGTCCGGGGCCGGGCGGCCTGCCACCCCGGCACGAAGTCGCGCGGCCCGCGCCCGCCGCGGATCAGGTCGAGGCGCGAACCACGTTCGTCGTCGCGTGCGTCCTGCATCCGACCATGCTCGCGTCCCAGGGGCGAGCCCCGCGCCCGCGGCGGGCGGTGCGCCGTTGCAGCGGCCTTGCCTGGAAGCTGGAAAGGCGCCCGCGGAGGCGAAGCCGGACGCCCCTGCTCGCGCGATCCGGACGGCGCCGGAGCGCGTCTTGCACGCCCGTTTCAGGTGGAACGCATTCCGTCGCGCGGGACGAGCTGCCACGACGCTGCAAGGCCAAGCCCGCGACGTCGTCCCACGGCTTTGGGGGCACCGGGGCGACGCTCGGTGCATGGCACACCAGCGAGCGGGGGACGCACCGAGGGTGCCCTCCAGCGGGGCGTCGGGCGCGGACGCAGATCGGCCGGCGCAGTGAGCGCTGCGGCGTTCGGCACGCGCGGCAACCCGTCACGCTGGCCCCGCCGGCTCCCCGAAGCGGCACTCGCCGTGCTCGGCGCCGTCGTGGCCGGCTATCTGGCCGCGTACCAGCTCGGCGTCGTCGCCGCCGTCTGGGATCCGTTCTTCGGGTCGGCCTCGTCGGCGAGCGTCGTCGAGTCGTCGCTCTCGCGTGTGCTGCCCGTCCCGGACGCGGTGCTCGGCACGCTGGCGTACCTCGTCGAGGCGGCGCTCGTGCTCTCGGGCCGGCCGGACCGCTGGATCTCGCAGTCGTGGCGGGTGGTCGCGTTCGGAGTCGTCGTCGCCGGGCTCGGCGTGACCGCGATCGGCCTCGTGCTGATCCAGGCGCTCGTCGTCCACGCGTGGTGCTCGCTGTGCCTGACGTCCGCGGCGATCTCGCTCGTGATGGCGGGATCGGCGGTGGAGGAGGTGCGGGCCGCGGTCGAGGTGCTGGCCGCGCGCCACGAGCGTTCGCGGCACGCGGTGGTCGTGTCGGGACGGCGCGACAACACGCTCGCATCCCCGCCGCCGGGGACCGTGCCCTCGCTCGCGGGGTCCGTGCTCGACGCGTTCCGGAGCAGCGACGCGCATGACGCGACGAGCGACCCAGGCCGCGACGTCCCCGGCGGGACGGGCCCGGCCAGCGGCGGTGGTGGCTCGGCCGTCAGCGGGACGGGCAGCGGTGCAGGCAGCAGTGGACAGGAGCCGGCGGGCGATTCGAGCCCGCGACACGAGGTGACGCAGGACATGACGTACGACACACACAGGACGCAGGGAACGACGGAGACCGCGACCGACGGGCACGGCTCCGCGACCGGGGTCGCGACCGAGACCCGGGAGGTGTTCGCGCGACAGGGCAACGGGACTCCCCGCCGGGTCGTCGTGGTGAGCGGGGGGTCGGCGGGCGTCGGGCGCGCGACCGCGATCGCCTTCGCGAAGGACGGCTGCGACGTGGCCATCCTCGCGCGCGGCGAGGACGGGCTCGACGGGGCACGTCGCGATGTCGAGGCGCAGGGGGCCCGTGCGCTTCCCATCCGGTGCGACGTCGCCGACGCCGACGCCGTCGAACGCGCGGCGGAGCAGGTCGAGCAGCAGCTCGGGCCGATCGACGTGTGGGTGAACGTCGCGATGGTGTCGGTGTTCTCGCCCGCCAAGGAGATGAAGCCCGAGGAGTACCGCCGCGTCACGGAGGTCACGTACCTCGGCCAGGTCTACGGCACGCTCGCCGCGCTCAAGCGGATGCTGCCGCGCGACCACGGCCGGATCATCCAGGTCGGGTCTGCGCTCGCCTACCGCGGCATTCCGCTCCAGTCGGCGTACTGCGGCGCGAAGCACGCGATCCAGGGCTTCACCGAATCCGTCCGGTGCGAGCTCATTCACGATGGCAGCAGCGTGAAGATCAGCATGGCGCAGCTGCCGGCCGTGAACACGCCGCAGTTCGACTGGGTGAAGAGCCGCCTGCCGCACCGCGCCCAGCCCGTGCCGCCGATCTTCCAGCCGGATCTGATCGCGAATGCGCTCGTCTGGCTCTCCCACAACTACCGCCGCGAGCTGAACATCGGCGCGTCGACCGACCTGGCGATCTACGCGAACCGCATCGTGCCCGGCTGGCTCGACTACTACCTGGGATGGACCGGATACGACTCGCAGCAGACGGGCGAGCCTCGCGACCCGGATCGTCCGGACAATCTGTGGGAACCGGTCGACGGCATGGGCGGTGGCGACCACGGCGCACACGGTCGCTTCGACGATCGGGCGAGCTATCAGAGCCGGCAGCTGTGGGCCGCCACGCACCGGAACGTGCTCGTGGGCGGTATCGCCGCCGCGGCCTTCGGCATGTTCGCGCTGACGCGGACGATGCTGTCCAGATGAATCGGGAGGTCAGTCCGATGGGAACGCTGATCCGAACGGGAGGCGCGGCGCGCTCGGCGCAGGGGTGGTCGGAGAACGTGCGCGACATGCTCGCCGAGCGAGGTTCCCGAGCCCGGGATGCGATCGGTGGCCTGCGGTCCGCGCCCCCGGCGCGAGTCTCGAACGGCCCGAGTGCCGTCGCGATGCTGCTGGCCGGTCTCCTCGGCGCCGCGCTCGGCGCGCTGCTCATGTACCTGCTCGACCTCGAGCGGGGCGCGCACCGCCGGAACGCGCTCGCGCAGCAGGCCGGTGTCGCCCTCCGCTCCGGGCGCGAGGGCGCGGCCGAGCGGTCGAAGGACGTCGCGCAGCGAATGCGGGGCATCCGGATCGAGACCATCCGGCGGGTCGAGACGACCGGGGGCGAGGAATCCGCGCCGGACTCGGTGGTCGCGGAGCGCATCCGCGCCGAGCTCGGGCACAGCGTGCGCCACGCCGGGGCGATCGAGGTCGACGTGAGCGACGGGCGGGCGATCCTCCGCGGACCCGTGCTGCGCGACGAGCTGTCGTCGGTGCTCGCGACGGCGCGCGGCGTGGACGGCGTCCGGGGCGTCGAGTCCGAGCTCGAGATCCACGAGGCTCCGGGGGCGGTCCCCGCGCTCCAGGACTGACGGCCGGAGGCAATGGAGGCCGCCGATCAGCTTCAGCAGCGGGATTCCGTCGCCGCGCGCGCCGCGTCGGGGTCGGCCTGACCGGGCCCATCCGCTCGGTCACGGTCGTCCGCGCCAACAACATCGGCGACTTCGTCGCCGCGAAGCCGGCATACCGCGCGCTGCGTGCGGCGCTGCCCCGCGCCCGGATCGACCTGATCGGGCTGCCCCGCTGCCGGCCGCTCGCGGAGTGGCTCCCGGGGTACATCGTCGGGCCTTCGCATCGCGCTGCAACGGCCGCGTGACGTTCGTCACGGAGGCTCGACGGCGCACGGCGAGCATCGCAGCACGCGTCGCGGACGGGCGGCGGGGCCCGCCGGCCCGAACGCTGCAGCGGCGCTCGGATCACAGGGAAGGAGTGCACGTGATGGCGCGAGACGATCAGGCAGGAAACGCGGACCCCGAAGAGTTCAAGAACATGCCGGGAAACCGGACGCCCGGGGCGCCGAACCGCGACGAGAGCCGCGCCGAGCACGAACGCGAGCACGGACGCGAGCACGAGGGCTCGCGCGACGAGCGCGGGCACGGGCAGGATCGCGAGCGGCGGGAGGGGCGGTCGTGACGGCTCGGGAGCAGTTCCCCGACGCGCGCCCCGTCGAAGCCCCGGACGCGGTGACGCTCCCGACCGACGAGCTGCTCCGGAACGACGCCTCGTGCACGATCCCGTGGCGGGCCGATGGCTTCGAGGCGATCTCGGTCTACGTCGACCCCGCGATCTGGGACCGCGCCGACGAGATCTGCGAGGTCGCGACGGTCTGGTCGGGAGCGCACGAGGACATCGACGGGCTGTGCCGCGACGTCATGGCGTACGCCGACGAGGAGCGCCTGAGCGCGTCGATCTACACGGATCTGCGCGACGAGCTGTCCGAGGGCGTCGTCGCGATCGCGTTCACGGTGGGCTGACGCATCCGAGGGCGCCGCGGCGTCGCGACGATGGCCGCCGGCACGTCAGCGACGGTCGCTCGCGAGGCTCTCCTGCCAAGGCGGTCGACGGACGATCCGGACGTGGATGACGATCGACCGACGACACCGGTTGCGCCCCCGGTCAGCCCCTGGCGGCGGCTTGGACGGCGAACCGCCTACGAGAACCCCTGGATCACGGTGTGGGAGGACCAGGTGGTCCGTCCCGACGGGCATCCCGGCATCTACGGCGTGGTGCACTTCGTCCACCGGGCCGTCGGCGTGGTGCCGCTCGACACGTCGGGCCGCGTCCTCCTCGTCGGGCAGTGGCGATACACGCTCGACGCGTGGTCGTGGGAGATCCCGGAAGGTGGAGCGCGGCCCGACGAGGACCCGCTCGATGCCGCTCGCCGCGAGCTCGCGGAGGAGACGGGGTACACCGCCGCGCGCTGGCGCGAGGCGATCCGGGCGCACCTCTCGAACTCGGTGAGCGACGAAGAGGCGATCGTGTGGGTCGCCGATGGACTCGAGCCGGGCATCGCCGCGCCCGAGGGCACCGAGCAGATCGAGCTGCGCTGGGTCGCGTTCGACGAGGCGGTCGCGATGTGCCGCGACGGCCGGATCACGGACGCCCTGTCGATCCTCGCGATCCAGGCCGCGGCACTCGACCCGTCGCTCCGTCCCTGACGGCGCCGCCTGCCCGGGCCTGACTCGAGAACCCGGGTCTCCCGCGCGTGCCGCGGTCGCCTGCACAACTGACAGCCAACTGTCGCGATGCGACGCCCATGTCCGCGACGGGTGAGGCCGCCGGATCGGACGATGGCGGCCGCAGGAGAGGAGGAGCATGTCGAATGACCCGCACGTCGCCGGCGGAGCGCGGGGCCCGCATCGCGATTGGCCGCCCGAGCCTGGGCAGACGGCTGCCGCCCTGCGCGCCTCGTCGGATCCCGAGCACGCGCCCTCGGCGGACGTGCCCGCGGGGCCCCCAAGGCCGGTGATGGGCGAGCACGGGCCGTTCGCCGGCGCCGCCGGCGGAATCGTCGCCGGCCAGGTCGGGAGTGGCCTACTGGCCGGGCCGCCGGGCGCGGTCATCGGAGGCGTCGTCGCTGGCGTGGCCGGTGCCATCGTGAGCTGTGCCGCCGACGACGTGGCGCCCGGGGAAACCGAGACCGTGGACGAGCCGGGCCTTCGCGGGATCGCGCGTCCGGAGGACGCCGCATGCGAGGTCCGTCCCGACGGGCGCGCGCCGCGTGTCCGGTGTCGACGCCGGGGACGTCCGGCCACCCGCCCGCGGCCGCCGGGGCCCCGGCGTGTCTGAGGGCGCCTCGGACCGGCGCCTTTCCGCGGGCCAGCGTGATTCGACCCGACACCAGGCCGGGAAGCCGAACGGGAACGGGCGCGCGGTTTCCGAACGGCGGGTGGCGGCCTCGGACCGGCATCGCGCGGAGCCCGCGTCGAACCGGCACCGTGCCGCGGCTGTCTCCGATCCCGCAGGGCCGACGGTCCAGCCGGGCCGCCCGCCGAACCCGATGGTCGCCGAGCTGCGCCGCGAGTCGAACCCGCTGCGGCGTGCGTTCGCGGTCCTCGGGCCCGGCCTGATCACGGGCGCGTCGGACGACGACCCCTCGGGGATCGGGACGTATGCGCAGGCCGGCGCGCAGTACGGCTATGCGACCCTGTGGTCGACGCTGGCGATGCTGCCGATGATGTCCGCGGTGCAGTACATCTGCGCCAAGATCGGGATGGTGACCGGACGGGGCCTGGCCGGCGTCCTCCGGCAGCACTACCCCCGCCGGATCCTCTATCCGGTCGTCCTCGCGATGGTGGCCGCGAACACGATCAACGTCGGTGCCGACATCGGTGCGATCGCCGCGGCGATCAACCTGCTCGCGCCCGTCCCGCCGATCGCCCTCGTCGTCCCGGTGGGAGCGCTCCTGATCGTGCTCCAGGTCCTCGGCTCGTACGGGCGGATCGTCCGGGTGTTCAAGTGGCTCACGCTCGCGCTGCTCGCGTACATCGCCGCGGCGATGTTCGCCCACCCGAACGCTCTCGACGTCCTCAGGGGCACGCTCGTCCCGACGATCCGGCCGGACTCGCAGTTCAT
The DNA here is from genome assembly GCA_021785115.1 of Chloroflexota bacterium. The sequence goes on from JAJYGO010000472.1 coordinate 13,039, forward strand.
TGCGCTGCTCGTGGCGCTCCTCGGCACGACGATCTCGCCGTACCTCTTCTTCTGGCAGGCGAGCCACGAGGTCGAGGAGGAGATCAGCATGGGCCGGCGGCGCCTCTGGGAGCGCCAGGGGGCGTCCGGCGCAGAGCTCAAGTACGCGCTGTGGGACACGCTCGCGGGCATGGTGCTGTCGGAGGCGGTCGCGTACTTCATCATCCTCGCCACCGGCGCGACCCTGTTCGTGCACGGCCAGACGAACATCGCGTCGGCCACGCAGGCCGCCCAGGCGCTCCGGCCGATCGCCGGGAACCTGTCGGAGCTCCTGCTCGCGGTCGGGCTCATCGGCGCCGGCGTCCTTGCCGTGCCGGTGCTGACCGGCGCCGCCGCGTACGGCGTCTCCGAGGCGTTCGGATGGCGGTTCGGGCTCGACCAGAAGCCCGCGAGGGCGCCGCAGTTCTACGGCGTGATCGTCGTCGCCACCATCATCGGGGTGCTCATGAACTTCCTGGGCATCAACCCGATCTCGGCGCTGGTCATCACGGCGATCATCAACGGGCTCGTGGCGCCGGGGCTCCTCGTGCTCGTCATGCTCGTGTCGAACAACCGGTCCGTGATGGGCTCGCGCACGAACGGCCGGCTGCTCAACGTGCTCGGCTGGGGGACGACGATCCTGATGAGCCTCGCGGCCCTCGCGCTGATCGTGACGACGCTCGCGGGGTAGTCGCGGCGGCGATGGCGGACCAGGGAGGCCGCACGCGCCTGCCGCTGGATACGGACGGACCGGGGGCATGAGCCTCCCGATCCGTCGCCCGCGCCACCTGCACCGCCGGGTGGCGGCGCGCCTTCAGCGCCCGAACTGCTGCAGGGAGAGTGCGCCGGCGTAGCGCGCCGCGGACCCCAGCTCCTCCTCGATCCGGACGAGCCGGTTGTACTTCGCGACGCGCTCCGATCGCGAGGGCGCTCCGCTCTTGATCTGCCGGATGCCGGCGCCGACGACGAAGTCCGCGATCGTCGTGTCCTCGGTCTCGCCCGACCGGTGGCTCACCACGGCGCCCCAGCCATTGTCGAACGCCGTCTCGACGACCTTGAGCGTCTCGGTCAGCGTCCCGATCTGGTTCAGCTTGATGAGGATCGCGTTCGCGCTCTTCTCGGCGAGCCCGCGCGCGAGGCGCTCGGGGTTCGTCACGAAGATGTCGTCGCCGACCAGCTGGATCCGGTGACCCAGGCGCTCGTTCAGGAGCTTCCAGCCGGCCCAGTCGTCCTCGGCCAGGCCGTCCTCGATCGAGACGATCGGGAAGCGGCCGATCCAGTCCTCCCACAGGTCGACCATCTCGCCCGACGTCAGCGTCCGGCCTTCCTTGGCGAGCCGGTAGCGGTACTCCTGGCCCTCGCCGCCGGACTCGACGAGCTCGCTCGTGGCGGGGTCGAGGCAGATCGCCACGTCCTCGCCCGGCCTGTAGCCGGCCCGCTCGATCGCGCGCGTCACCGTCTCGATCGCGGCCTCGTTCGAGGACAGAGTCGGGGCGAAGCCGCCCTCGTCGCCCTGGCCCGTCGACAGCCCGCGGTCATGGAGCTCCGCGCGGAGCGACTGGAAGACCTCGGATCCGTAGCGCAGCGCTTCCGCGAACGTCGGCGCCCCGACCGGCGCGACCATGAACTCCTGGAAGTCGCACGAGTCGACCGCGTGCTTCCCGCCGTTCAGGATGTTGAACTGCGGCAGCGGGAGCGTGTGGGCGTTGAGCCCGCCCAGGTAGCGGTAGAGCGGTGCGTCGCGGTCGGCGGCGGCTGCGTGCGCGGCGGCGAGCGAAACGCCGAGGATCGCGTTCGCGCCGAGCTTCGCCTTGTTCGGCGTCCCGTCGAGCTCGATCATCGCGGCGTCGAGGCCCGCCTGGTCCTCGGCGTCCAACCCGACGACGGCGTCGGCGATCTGGTCGTTCACGTTGGCCACGGCCTTCGTGACGCCCTTGCCGCCGTAACGGCGCTTGTCGCCGTCCCGAAGCTCGATCGCCTCGTGACTGCCCGTCGACGCGCCCGACGGCACGCAGGCCCGCCCGGCGACGCCGTCCTCCAGCTCGACGTCGACCTCGACGGTGGGGTTGCCGCGCGAATCGAGGATCTCGCGCGCATGAACGGATGCGATGGCGGTCATGGGACCTCCCTGCGGGCCGGAGGTCGTGTGCCAGAGGCGGGGACAGCCTGCCCCGCGACGACGCGGCCGGAGTCGACGAGAAGGGTACCGGACGCGCGGGCGCGGTCACGGACCGGATGGCCCGGGTGCGGTCACGGACCGGATGGCCCGGGTGCGCGAGGCCGAAGCGTGCGACCTTCGGGATCGCGACCACGCAGCGGGCCGCTCGGTGGGGCTCAACCGGATGTTCCGGCACCGCGAGCCAGGAGGAGGCGAAGGAGGAGGTGGGCGCGCTGACACGAAGCGACCGCGGTCGTTCGCGAATGGCAGCCGTCGCCTGTTGTTGCCCGTGAGCGGGCCGCGGCCCCGGCTCGGTAGCACGCGGCCCGCGGCCGCGTGCTACCGCTGCGCGCCGTGCAGCCGCGTGTTCTCGGGGCCGTCCGTCGCCTTCCACGCCGCGTCGACCTGGTCGATGAGGTCGAGCAGCTTCTGAGCCTCGGCCAGGTCTGTCGTCTCCTTGACCTTGCCCGCCTGCTTCGTGGCGTCCCAGAACAGCTGATGCACGTTCG
>JAJYGO010000372.1 GCA_021785115.1 Chloroflexota bacterium
GCCTGATCGTGCGGTCCCGCCACCGCAAGAGCTAGGCCGAAAGGAGGTCGCTGATGTCGCGGTCAGTCAAGAAGGGGCCGTTCGTAGAGGCGCGTCTCCTCGGCCGCATCCAGGAGATGAACCGGCGCAACGAGAAGCGGGTGCTCAAGACCTGGTCTCGTGCGAGCGTGATCTTCCCCGACTTCGTCGGGCACACCGTCGCCGTCTACAACGGGCGCAAGCACATCCCGGTCTACGTGACCGAGAACATGGTCGGCCATCGGCTGGGCGAGTTCGCGCCCACGCGGACCTTCCGCGGGCACGGCAAGCACACCGAGCGCTCGACGGCGCTGAAGTAGGAGCGAGCCGTGCGAGTCGCCGCCACCGCCAAGTACATCCGCCGCTCCACGAGGAAGACGCGCCTCGTCACCCAGGCGATCGTGGGTCGCCCCGTGGGCGAGGCCGCCGCGATCCTGCAGTTCATGCCGCAGGGCGCGGCGCGGGACGTCGCGAGGGTGCTCAAGAGCGCCGCCGCGAACGCGGAGAACAACCACCACCTCGCCCCCGACGACCTGGTCGTCGCGGAGGCGCGGGCCGACGAGGGTCCCACCATCAAGCGCTGGCACCCGCGCGCCCAGGGGCGCGCCTTCCCCATCCACAAGCCGATGACCCACATCACCGTGGTCGTCGAGAGCAAGGAGGCGTAGGTTGGGTCACAAGGTCCATCCCTACGGCTTCCGGATCGGCGTCTCGCGCGGCTGGACGGCGAACTGGTATGCCGGCAAGGGGTACGCGGATCTCCTCAAGGAGGACTTCGCGATCCGCGACCTGATCGACCGGCGGCTCGCCAACGCGAGCGTCAGCCACGTCGAGATCGAGCGCGGCATCAACCACGTGACGGTCACCATCCACACGGCCAAGCCGGGGATCGTGATCGGCAAGGGCGGCGCCAACGTGGAGGCGCTCCGCCAGCAGATCGGCCGGATCTCCAGCCGCAAGGTCAAGCTGGAGATCAAGGAGATCCGCCAGCCGGAGCTCGACGCCCAGCTCGTGGCCGCCAACATCGCCCAGCAGCTGTCCCGCCGCATCGCCTTCAAGAAGGCGATGAAGCAGTCCGTGCAGCGGACCATGAAGGCGGGCGCCAAGGGCGTCCGGATCGCCGTGGCCGGCCGGCTGGGCGGCGCGGAGATGGCGCGACGCGAGTGGGAGCGCGAGGGTCGCATCCCGCTCGGCACGCTGCGCGCCGACATCAGCTACGGACAGGTGCACGCGCACACCACCTATGGCCGCATCGGGGTCAAGGTCTGGGTCTACCGGGGCGACATCATCCCGGAGCGCCAGGCGCCCCGCGAGGCCGCGGTGGCGGGGGCATAGGGCGATGCTGCTTCCGAAGCGAGTCAAGCACCGGCGGGTCATGCGCGGCCGCATGAGCGGTCCCGCCAAGGGCGGCAGCACCATCGCCTTCGGCGAGTACGGGCTGATGACCGAGGAGCCGGCCTGGATCACCAGCCGGCAGATCGAGGCAGCTCGCCGCGCGATGACGCGGTCGGTCAAGCGCGGTGGCAAGGTCTGGATCCGGATCTTCCCGGACAAGCCGGTCACCAAGAAGCCGGCCGAGACCCGGATGGGTTCCGGCAAGGGCGCGCCCGATCACTGGATCGCCGTGGTGAAGCCCGGCCGGATCCTCTTCGAGCTGGCCGGCGTGCCGGTCGAGGAGGCCCAGGAGGCCATGCGGCTGGCGGGCCACAAGCTCCCCGTCAACGTGAAGTTCGTGGTCAAGGAGGGCGTCGTCGATGGACATCGATGAGGTCCGCGCGCTCTCTGACGGCGAGCTCGAGTCCGAGCTGGCCGCGGCACGCCGCAACCTGTACGACCTGCGGTTCCAGCTGGCCACCCGCCAGCTGAGCGACTACAACCAGATCCGGACCACGCGGAAGCGGATCGCCCGCATCCTGACCGTCCAGACCGAGCGCCGCCTCGGCCGGGCGACCGCGGAGGCCGGACGATGAGCGGAGTGAAGGTGGAAGGGCAGCGGAAGACCAAGGTCGGGCGGGTCGTCTCCGACAAGATGGACAAGACGATCGTGGTCTCCGTGGAGCGGCTCTCGCGACATCCGCTCTACAAGCGCGTGGTGCGGCTGACCACCAAGTTCAAGGCGCACGACGAGCACAACGAGGCCCGCATCGGCGACACGGTGCGCATCGTGGAATCGCGGCCCCTCAGCGCCACCAAGCGCTGGCGGCTGGTGGAGATCGTGCAGCGGGCGAGCGAGCCGACCGGGGAGGTCGTCACCGAGGAGGTGTCCACCTCCCAGGCGATCCACGGCGCTGCGCACCCGGGCCGGCATGAGGAGACCCCGGCCGGAGGGGTGCCCGCATGATCCAGCAGTACAGCCGGCTCAAGGTGGCCGACAACACCGGCGCCCGGACCATCCAGTGCATCCGCATCATGGGGCGCTCCCGCAAGACCACCGCCGAGGTCGGCGACGTGATCATCGCCAGCGTCAAGCAGGCGATCCCCAACGCCGCCGTCAAGAAGGGTGACGTGGTGCGCGCCGTGGTGGTCCGCACGGTCAAGGAGTACGGCCGCCCCGACGGCAGCTACATCCGGTTCGACGAGAACGCGGCCGTCCTGATCAACAACCAGGGCAACCCGCGCGGCACCCGGATCTTCGGCCCCGTCGCGCGCGAGCTGCGGGACCGGAACTACATGAAGATCGTCTCGCTCGCCCCGGAGGTGCTGTAGTCATGCCGGGCGAGGTCGTCAAGCATTTCACGAAGGTCCCAGAGATCCGCAAGGGCGACCAGGTGGTGGTGCTCACCGGCAAGGACGCCGGCAAGCACGGCACGGTCGACCGGGTGGTCCGCCCGGACCGCGTGATCGTGGGTGGGATCAACGTCTCCAAGCGGCACACCAAGCCGCGCACCATCCAGGGCCGCACGGAATCCGCGCCGCAGATCCAGCAGGGCGGCATCCTCGACAAGACGATGCCCCTGGCCATCAGCAACGTGATGGTCGTCTGCCCGTCCTGCGGGCAGCCGACCCGGGTGCGCCACGCGGCGCTGGGCACCGGCGCGAGCGTGCGCGTGTGCGCCCGCTGCGGCGAGCCGCTGGCGCGCGAGGTGAAGTCATGAGCGAGCTCCGGCGGCGCTACCACGAGGACGTGGTGCCCGCCCTGCAGAAGGAGTTCTCCTACGCCAACCCGATGCAGGTGCCACGTCTCGAGAAGGTCGTGGTCAACATCGGGCTCGGCGAGGCGCTCCAGAACGCCAAGGCGCTCGACGCGGCGGTGGCGGACCTGACTGCCATCACCGGCCAGAAGCCGATCGTCACGCGGGCAAAGCGCTCCATCGCGCAGTTCCGCCTGCGGACCGGCAACGCGATCGGTGCGAAGGTGACGCTGCGCGGCGAGCGCATGTGGGACTTCCTGGAGCGGCTGACCCAGCTGGCGCTGCCCCGCATCCGCGACTTCCACGGCGTTCCCACGCGTGCCTTCGACGGGCGCGGCAACTACTCCCTGGGTCTGCGCGAGCAGCTCGCGTTCCCGGAGATCGACTACGACAAGGTGGACCGTCTGCGCGGGCTCGAGGTGAGCATCGTGACGACGGCGAAGACCGACGAGGAATCGAAGAAGCTTCTCGAGCTCCTCGGCATGCCCTTCGCCGGCTAGCGGCGCGGGAGGGACCACGAATGGCCAAGAAGTCCATGATCGCGAAGGCAAAGCGCCCGAACCGCTTCAAGGTCCGCGAGCATCACCGCTGCTCCGTCTGTGGGCGGCCACGCGGCTACATGCGCCGGTTCGCGCTGTGCCGCATCTGCTTCCGCGAGCGCGCCCTGCAGGGGATGCTCCCCGGCGTGACGAAGTCGAGCTGGTGACGCGATGAACATCTCCGACCCGATCGCCGACATGCTCACCCGGATCCGCAACGCGAGCCGGGCCCGCCACCCCGAGGTGCTGATCCCCGCCTCCCGGACCAAGCGCGAGATCGCGCGCATCCTCAAGGACGAGGGGTTCATCGCCGACTACGAGGAAGTCCGCGACGGCCCCCGGGCCATGCTGCGGGTCACCCTCCGCTACGTCGGGGGGAAGGCCCCGGTGGTCTCGGGCCTCAAGCGGATCAGCAAGCCCGGGCTCCGGGTCTACGCGGGCAAGACGGACATCCCGCGCGTCCTCGGCGGCCTGGGCATCGTCATCGTCAGCACCAGCCAGGGCATCATGACCGGCGCGCAGGCACGCAAGGCCCAGCTCGGCGGCGAAGTCCTGGCCTACGTCTGGTAGGCCGCCATGTCTCGCATCGGACGTCTCCCCATCCCCATCCCGCCCGGCGTCGAGGTGACCATCGACGGCTCGTCGATCACCGTCTCCGGGCCCCGCGGCCAGCTGCACCGCGACGTCGCGCCCGAGCTGAACGTGGTGCGCGACGACGGGTCGCTGCGGGTCGAACGGCCCCGCGACGACAAGCGCTCGCGCGAGCTGCACGGCCTCACCCGCACCCTGGTCGCCAACATGGTGACCGGCGTGACCATCGGGTTCCGGAAGCCGCTCGAGATCACCGGCGTCGGGTATCGCGCCCAGAAGGTCGGGGACAAGCTCCAGCTCAGCCTGGGCTACAGCCACCCGATCGAGATCGACCCGCCCGCGGGGATCAGCTTCGAGGTGGAGAACCCCACGAAGCTCGCCGTGGTCGGGATCGACAAGGAACTGGTCGGCCTGACCGCCGCCCGCGTCCGGGCCACGCGCAAGCCGGAGCCTTACAAGGGCAAGGGCGTGCGCTACGCCGGCGAGCAGATCCGCCGCAAGGCCGGCAAGGCCGGCAAGATCGGCGGCAAGAAGTGAGCCACGGCGGGCCCTGCACGGGCCCGCGGCACCCGTAGGAGACCACCACCGACATGGCCCAGGCACCTTCCCGGAGCGCCGGGCGCCAGAAGCGCCACGAGCGGATCCGCCTCACCCTCCGGGGGACGGCGGCGCGACCGCGCCTGGCCGTCTTCCGGAGCATCGACCAGATCTACGCCCAGGTCATCGACGACACCGTCGGCCGGACGCTGGCCGCGGCGTCCTCCCTCGAGCCGGAGATCCGCACCCTCCAGGCGACCAAGACCGAGCGGGCCCGGACCGTCGGCCGGCTCGTCGCCGAGCGCGCGAAGGACGCCGGGGTTGCCTCGGTCGTCTTCGACCGGGCCGGCTACCGCTACCACGGACGCGTGAAGTCGCTCGCCGACGCGGCCCGCGAAGCGGGCCTCGACTTCTAGGATCGGAAAGGAGCCCCCGTTGGCGAGGATCGACCCAGCCAGGCTGACGCTCGAAGAGCGCGTCGTCCAGATCAACCGCGTCGCCAAGGTCGTCAAGGGCGGCCGCCGCTTCAGCTTCAGCGCGGTGGTCGTCGTCGGCGACGGCGCCGGGCATGTCGGGGTCGGACTCGGCAAGGCCGGCGAGGTCCCCGAGGCGATCCGCAAGGGCGTCGAGGACGCCAAGAAGCACCTCATCGCGGTCCCGCTCGTGGGAACCACGATCCCGCACGAGGTCAGCGTGCGCTACGGCGCCAGCAACGTGCTGCTCCGCCCGGCGTCGCAGGGGACCGGCGTCATCGCCGGCGGCTCGGTGCGGGCGGTGGTCGAGTCGGCGGGGATCCGCGACATCCTGTCGAAGTCCCTGGGGTCGACCAACCCGGTCAACGTCACCCGGGCCGCGCTGGAGGCCCTGCGGAGCCTCCGCAGCGCGGACGAGCTGTCGGCCCAGCGCGGCGTGCCGCTGCGCAGCGTGATCAGCGGCCAGCCGACCACGGAGGTGGCCGCCGATGCCCGGTAAGCTCCGCGTCCGGCTCCGCAAGAGCCCCATCAGCTACACGGCCCAGGCGCGCGGCACCGTCCGCGCCCTCGGCCTGCACCGCCTGCACGAGACGGTGGAGATCCCGGACAACCCGGCGACCCGCGGCATGGTCCGCGCAGTGCGCTTCCTGGTCGAGGTGGAGGAACTCCCCGAGGCCACGCAGCCCGCGCCCCGGCCCCGCCGCCGGGCGGCCGCCAGCCCGGCGGAGGCGTCCTCCGCGCCGGCCACGGAGGAGGAACGGGCATGAAGCTCCATGACCTGCGCCCGGCCCCGGGCGCGCACACCGCGCGCACCCGCGTCGGCCGCGGGATCGCCGCCGGCAAGGGCAAGACCGCGGGCCGCGGCACCAAGGGCCAGAAGGCCCGGACCGGCGCCTCGATCCCCGCGTGGTTCGAGGGTGGCCAGACGCCCGCGTCGCAGCGCATCCCGAAGCTGCGCGGCTTCAAGCGCCGCTTCCGCATCGAGTACGCGGTGGTGAACGTCGGGCGCATCGACGCCGTCGCCGCGGCGGGCGGGTTCGGCGAGGCGCCGGCCGGCGCCCCGATCGCCGTCAACCCGGAGCTCCTGCTGGCCACCGGCCTCCTGGGCTCGCTCCGGCAGCCCGTCAAGGTGCTCGGACAGGGGGACGTGGCCCGCCCGCTCTTCGTGGTGGCGGACGCGTTCACCCGCAGCGCGAAGGCCAAGATCGAGGCCGCGGGCGGCACCGCGCAGGTGCTCGAGATCCCCGACGAACCGCTCCTGGCGCTCGGAATCGAGCCGGCCGAAGCGGCCGCGGGAGAGCCGGGCGCCGCCCCGTCGCCGGAGCCCGCCGCGGCGTCCCGCACGGCGGAGCCGGAGGCGACGGCACCGGAGCAGGGGTCCGCTGACCCGGAAGCGGAGTAGACGGTGTTCGACGCCCTGATCAACGCGTTCCGCGCGCCGGACATCCGGCGCCGCATCCTGTTCGTCCTCGGGATGCTCATCATCGTGCGGGCGCTGGCGCACGTGCCCGTGCCGGGCGTCAACCGAGTCGCACTCAACACGCTCTTCCAGAACAACCAGCTGCTGGGCCTGCTGGACATCTTCTCGGGTGGCGGGCTCTCGTCCTTCTCGATCATCGGGATGGGCGTGAACCCGTACATCAACGCCTCGATCATCATGACCCTGATGCAGGGCGTGATCCCGAGCCTGCAGTCGCTGTCGCGCGAGGGCGAGTACGGGCGTCAGAAGATCAACCAGTACACCCGGTACCTGACCGTGCCCCTGGCGCTGATCCAGGGCTACGGGTTCCTGGCCATCCTGAGCAGCCAGGGCGTGCTGACCAGCTTCGACCTGGCCAGCCTGCAGACCGTCACGCAACTCGTCTCGCTGACCGCCGGCACGATCCTGCTGATGTGGCTGGGCGAGCTGATCACCGAGAAGGGGATCGGCAACGGCATCAGCTTCATCATCTTCGCCGGGATCGTGGGCCGCATCCCGCTGGCGGTGGGCCAGTTCCTGGAGGCGCCGGACTGGGCGGCCGGGATCGCGCTCGCCGTGGTCGGCGTCATCGTGATCGGGGCCATCATCTACATCGACCAGGGCCAGCGCCGGATCCCCGTCCAGTACGCCAGCCGCGTCCGCGGGCGCCGGCTCTACCAGGGCGGCTCCACGTTCCTGCCGCTCCGCGTCAACCAGGCGGGCGTCATCCCGATCATCTTCGCCATCAGCATCATCCTCTTCCCCGTCCAGATCGCGGCCTACTTCCAGTCGTCGCAGGTCACGGTGGTGGCGGATGTGGCCCGGGCGATCCAGAGCCTGCTCGGTACCGGGAGCCCGATCTACGCGATCCTCTACTTCGTGCTCACGGTCGCGTTCACCTACTTCTACACCGCGTTCACCTTCAAACCCGACGAAACGGCCGACGAGCTGCGCAAGAACGGCGGCTTCATCCCCGGGATCCGGCCCGGCAACCCCACCCGCGATTACCTGCAGGCCGTGGTCTTCCGGATCACGATCGCCGGCGCGCTCTTCCTGGGGCTCGTGGCCGTGATGCCGTTCGTCCTCAGCCAGGCCTTCCCGAGCCTCGGGGGGATCGCGCTCGGCGGCACCGCGCTGCTGATCGTGGTGTCCGTGGTGGTCGAGACCATGAAGCAGGTGGAGGCGCAACTGATGATGCGCAACTACGAGGGCTTCATCCGGTGAAGGTCTACGTGATGATCGGCGCCCCCGGCGCCGGCAAGGGGACCCAGGCGGACATCCTTGCGGAGCGGCTCGGGCTGGTGCACGTCGCCTCGGGCGACCTCTTCCGCGACGCGGTCCGCAACGACACGGCGCTCGGCCGCGAGGCCCGGCGCTACATGGAACGCGGCGCACTGGTGCCCGATCCGGTCGTGATCGGGATGATCGAGGAGCGCCTCTCCCGGCCGGACGCGGCCGCCGGGATCATCCTGGACGGCTTCCCGCGCACCCGGCCGCAGGCCGAGGCCCTCGACGCCGCCCTCGAGCGGCGCGGCTCGCGCGTGGACGCGGCCCTCTACGTGGGCGTGCCCGAGGACGAGCTGGTGAAGCGACTCTCCGGGCGCTGGCTCTGCCGCGCGTCGGGTCACGTCTACAACGAGGCGACCCATCCGCCCCTCGTGGCCGGCGTCTGTGACGCCGACGGCTCCGAGCTCTACCAGCGAGACGACGACCGCCCGGAGACGGTGCGGGCGCGCCTCGAGCAGCAGCTGCCGCCCATGTACGAGGTGATCGACCACTACACCACCCGGGGCTCGCTCGTCGCGGTGGACGGGGCACAGCCCGTCGAGACCGTGACCGAGGCGCTGCTCCGCGCCATCGCCCACCCGGCGCGACCGGGACGGAGCGAGGCTGCATGATCCTCCCGGAGCGTCGCGTGACGCTCAAGTCCCGGCACCAGGTGGAGCAGATGCGCCGGGCCGGTCGGCTGGTGGCCGATGTGCTCGACCGCGTCGGCGATGCCATCCAGCCCGGGATCACCACGCTCGAGCTGGACCGGATCGCGGAGGAGCTGATCCGGCGCAGCGGCGGGATCCCCTCGTTCATCGGTGTTCCCGGGGCAGGGGGGCCGTACCGGCACTCCATCTGCGTGTCCATCGACGACGAGGTAGTGCACGGCATCCCGGGCCGGCGCCGGATCGAGGCCGGCCAGGTCGTGTCGATCGACGCCGGTGCGATCATCGAGGGCTGGCACGGTGACGCCGCGCGGACCTTCCTCGTGGGGGACGCCCCCGACGAGGTGCGTCTCCTGGTGGCCGAGACCCGACGCAGCCTCTTCGCAGGGATCGAGGCCGCCCGGCCGGGCAACACGATCGGGGACATCTCGGCCGCGGTGGAGGCCGTGGCCCTGGAGCATGGCTACGGCGTGCTGCGCGAGTACGGCGGTCACGGGATCGGCTCCGAGATGCACGAGGAGCCATTCGTGCCCAACTACCGCGGCAACGGGCGGGGCCGCAGGCTCGAGCCGGGCATGTGCCTGGCCATCGAGCCGATGTTCACGCTGGGTGGGCCGGATGTCCGCGTGCGGGCCGACGGCTGGACCGTGGCCACCGCCGACGGAAGCCTGGCGGCGCACTGGGAGCACACCATCGCGATCCTGCCGGAGGGGCCCGAGGTCCTGACGGTGAACGGTCGCGAGGAGCGTTTGTCGTTGGAGGCTGGCGTCTGATACACTCAGCGTTCGTGTGCCGCGTCCGCGTGACGCGGTGCGCGCCGATGAGACTCACGAGGGGTACGACGGTCGCCTGTGGCTAAGAAGGACGCCATCGAGGTGGAGGGAACGGTCATCGAGCCGTTGCCCAACACGATGTTCGCTGTCGAGCTCGAGAACGGGCATCGCGTCCTTGCCCACATCAGCGGCAAGCTGCGGATGAACTTCATCCGCATCCTCCCGGGCGACCGGGTCCGCGTGGAGCTGTCGCCGTACGACCTCTCGCGCGGGCGCATCACGTATCGATTGAAGTAGGCAGGTAAGGGAAACCGTGAAGGTCCGAGCGTCCGTCAAGACGCGCTGCGAGCGCTGCAAGGTCATCCGCCGGCACGGCACGGTGATGGTCCTCTGCAGCAACCCCAAGCACAAGCAGCGCCAGGGTTAGGAGCAGCATGGCACGCATCTCCGGCGTCGACCTTCCGCGCGAGAAGCGCGTCGAGGTGGCCCTCACCTACATCTACGGCATCGGGCTGCCCACCAGCCAGACCATCCTGACCCAGGCGAACGTCAATCCCGACACGAGGGTGCGGGATCTGACCGAGGAGCAGGTGAACCGGCTCCGCGACATCATCGACCGCCGCTACAAGGTGGAGGGCGATCTCCGTCGCGAGGTCGCGCTCAACATCAAGCGTCTCCAGGAGATCGGGTCGTACCGGGGTCTGCGGCACCGCCGCAACCTCCCCGTGCGCGGCCAGCGGACCAAGACCAATGCGCGCCAGCGCCGCGGCCCCAAGAAGACCGTCGGCGTCCGCCGCAAGAAGTAGCAGGAGCAGGCAGACCCACGCATGGCGGATCGCAAGCGCGCCACGAAGACCCGACGGCGCGAACGTAAGAACGTGCCGATGGGGCACGCCCACATCCAGGCATCCTTCAACAACACCATCGTCACGATCACCGACCCGTCGGGCGCGACGGTGGCGTGGGGGAGTGCAGGCCTGGCGGGGTTCAAGGGCTCCCGCAAGAGCACCCCGTACGCCGCCGCGCTGAGCGCCGACGGCGCAGCGCGGCGCGCCATGGAGCACGGCATGCGCCAGGTCGAGGTCTTCGTCAAGGGCCCCGGCGCGGGCCGCGAGCAGGCGATCCGCTCGCTCCAGGCCGCCGGTCTGGAGGTCACCGCGATCACCGACGTGACCCCCATCCCGCACAACGGCTGCCGCCCGCCCAAGCGGCGCCGCGTCTGAGCAGGAGCGCGATCCGATGGCCCGTTACCACGATTCCGTCTGCCGGCTCTGCCGCCGCGAGGGCGCGAAGCTCTTCCTGAAGGGCACGCGCTGCTACACCAAGAAGTGCGCCGTGGAGCGCCGGCCGAGCCCTCCCGGCCAGCACGGCATCCGGCGCCGCAAGATGTCGGACTACGGCACGCACCTGCGGGAGAAGCAGAAGTTCCGCCGGGTCTACTCCGTGATGGAGCGCCAGTTCAAGGACTACTTCGTCGTGGCGCGCTCCCGCCCCGGCGTCACCGGCGAGAACCTGCTGCGGCTCCTGGAGCTGCGGCTCGACAACGTCGTCTACCGGATGGGCTTCGCCAACAGCCGGCCGATGGCCCGCCAGCTCGTCAATCACGGGCACTTCGCCGTCAACGGCGTCCCGACGGACATCTCCTCGTACCAGCTTCGCCCCGGCGACCGGGTCGAGGTGCGCGAGGGGAGCCGCTCGCTGGACCCCTTCAAGAACGCGCGCGCCCAGATGGGCGCCGCGGTCCGGCCGGAATGGGTGACCGTGGATCCCGAGCGGCTGAGCGGCACCGTGTCCGCCCTGCCGCGCCGCGACCAGATGCCGCTCGAGCTCAACGAGCAGCTCGTGGTCGAGTACTACTCGAGGTAGGTCGCCGTCCATGATGCAACTGGAGACCCCCCAGATCGAGTCGATCGAGCAGCTGGGGTCGTCGTACGCCAAGTTCGAGGCCGGCCCGCTGCCGGCCGGCTACGGCGTGACCCTCGGCAACGCGCTGCGCCGCGTGCTCCTCTCCTCGCTGGAGGGCGCCGCGGTCACGGCGATCCAGATCCGCGACGTCTACCACGAGTTCAGCACGATCCCCGGCGTCAAGGAGGACGTCACCCAGATCGTCCTCAACGTCAAGAAGCTTCGGCTCAAGTCGTACGCGACCGACCACCCCGTCCAGCTCAAGCTGGTCAAGGCCGGGGCCGGCGACGTCACCGCGGCGGACATCGCGCCGTCCGCGGAGGTGGAGATCATCAACCCGGAGCTCCACCTCATGACGCTCGACTCCGGCGACGTCACGGTCGAGGTGGACCTCACGGTCGAGAGCGGGATCGGGTACCTCGGCGCGGAACGGACCGAGCCGCTGCCGATCGGCGTGATCCCGGTGGACGCGATCTTCTCGCCCGTGCGCAAGGTCAACTACACGGTGGATCCCGTCCGCGTGGGACAGGTCACCAACTACGACAAGCTCACCATCGAGATCGAGACGGACGGATCGATCTCCCCGGAAGAGGCGCTCTCCCACGCCGCCGACGTCCTGGTGCGCCACTTCAGCCTCTTCACCTCCACCGGCAAGCAGGTCGGAGCCGGCGCTGCCGCCGGAGCCCCCGGCCCGCTGCTCCCGGCCAACATGCTGGAGATGCCGATCGAGGAGCTCGACCTGCCGATGCGGGCCTACAACTCGCTGAAGCGGAACAACATCGTCAAGGTGGGGCAGCTGCTGCAGCTCTCCGACGACGATCTCCTGCGCATGCGCAACTTCGGCAAGAAGTCGCTCGACGAGATGAAGGAGCGGCTCCGCATGCGCGGCTTCACCCTCCCCGGGGACGGTGAGGCGGGCGGCGCGGACGATGAGCTCCCCGAGGACGACGAGTCCCTCGACGAGCTCGAGACCGACGACGGCGAGGAACTAGCGCCGTCCGAGACGGAGGCCTGATCCGTGGCACACCGCATCGACGGTCGGAAGCTCGGCCGCAAGCAGGGGCCGCGGCTCGCGCTGTATCGCAACCTCGTGGTGTCCGTGCTCCGCTACGAGCAGGTGCGGACCACCGAGGCGAAGGCGAAGGAGGTCCGCGGACAGGTCGACCGCGTGATCTCGCTGGCCCGCGAGGGTTCGCTCGACGCGCGGCGTCGCGTGATCGCGCAACTCCCCGACGAGCCGCTGGTCATCGACAAGCTTTTCAACGAGATCGCGCCGAAGTACGCCGACCGGACCTCGGGCTTCACGCGCATCGTCCGTCTCGGCCAGCGGGCCGGCGATGCGGCGCCCATCGTCCAGATCGAGCTCGTCTGAGGCGCCGATGAGCCAGACCGGCCGCGAGGCCGGTCCAAGGCCCGCCCGAGAGGGCGGCCCCGTGCGCTATCGGGCACGGGTCGAATACGACGGGACGGAGTTCGCCGGCTTCCAGGTCCAGCCTGGCCGTCGAACCGTCCAGGGGGAGCTGGAGGCAGCCCTCTCGCGGCTCGGTGACGGACGCCGGGTACGCGTGGTGGCGGCCGGCCGGACCGACGCCGGGGTCCACGCGGCGGGGCAGGTGATCACGTTCACCTATCCCGGCCGGCTCCCGGCAGGAGAGCTCGAGCGGGCGCTCGCGGCGATCCTCCCGGCCGACATCGGGGTCCGCGGCGTGCGTCGTGCGGCACCGGGCTTCCACCCTCGCTATGCGGCGCGGTATCGGGAGTACCGCTACACCGTGTGGAACGGGCCGCGCAGCCCGCTTCGCGAGCGCTTCGCGCTCGGGGTGCGGGCCCCGCTGGACGTCGCGGCGATGTCCGAGGCGGCGTCGGCCCTGGTTGGCCGGCACGATTTCTCGGCCTTCGGCGCGGCGGATCGACAACCGATCCGGACCATCCACTGGATCCGGGTCCGCAGGACCGGGCACCGGGTGACCATCGACGTCGCCGCGGACGCGTTCCTGCGCCAGATGGTGCGAAGCATCGTGGCGGCGCTCCTCCGCGTGGGACGCGGAGAGATCGCCGGAAGCGAGATCGCCGGGGCCCTGGGGTCCGGCGGCCGAGCCTTCCACGGGGCGGTGGCGCCGCCACATGGGCTGTGCCTCCGGCGCGTCGTGTACGACGGGCCGGCTCGACGGACGGAGAAGGATGACGACGAAGACGTATACGCCTAGCGAGAAGGAGATCGAGCGCGGCTGGTTCGTGGTCGACGCGACCGACCAGACGCTCGGCCGCCTGGCGTCGCGCGTGGCGCGCGTCCTCGAGGGCAAGCACAAGCCGACCTTCGCCACGCATCTCGACAGCGGGGACCACGTGATCGTGGTCAACGCGTCGCGCGTCGCCGTGACCCGCGACAAGCTCGAGACGAAGGTGTACACCCGCCACAGTGGCTATCCCCACGGGCTCCGCCAGGAGACGCTCGGCGAGCTGCTCCAGCGGCGGCCCGAGGAAGTGATCCGGCGTGCCGTGAAGGGCATGCTGCCGCGCAATCGCCTGGGCGCGCAGCAGCTCCGCAAGCTCAAGGTGTACGCGGGCGCCGAGCACCCGCACCAGGCGCAGCGACCCGAGCCGCTCGCCTGAACGGAGACCAGGACAGCATGACCAGCAACGCCGCCTTCTTCTACGGGACCGGTCGCCGGAAGACCAGCGTCGCCCGCGTCCGGCTCATCCCCGGCGAGGGTGAGGTCGTGGTGAACGGCCGGAGCCTCGACGAGCACTTCGGCAACGCGATCAACCAGTCCGAGATCCTGATGCCCTTCCGCGTCACTGGCACCGAGGGCCGGTACAACGCGATGGTCAAGGTGGAGGGCGGGGGATACCAGGGACAGGCCGGGGCCATCCGCCACGGCATCGCCCGCGCGCTGCTGCAGTCTGATCCCGAGGCGACCCGTCTCCCCCTGCGCCAGGCCGGCCTCCTCACGCGCGACCCGCGGATGAAGGAGCGCAAGAAGTACGGCCTGAAGCGCGCCCGGAAGGCGCCGCAGTACACGAAGCGCTGACGGAGAGGGGCGGGTCCTCCCCGGGGATCCGCCCGCCCGGCTCGACGGCTGATCCGCGCCGTGAGCGTGCAGCCGGCCGCCCGACCGGCAGACCGGCCGGCGCGACGGTTCCGGCGTGCTCCCGCCGTGCAGCCGGCCGCCCGGTGTGCCACCCTGCACGCATGGCGGATCCGATCTTCGAGCGATACAAGGAGGCGCTGAGGGCCGGCCACGTGGCCGCGCTGCGAGGCCGCCTGGACGACGCGCTGGTGCAGTACCGCGCCGCGGCGGCGATCGCTCCCGAGCGCCCGCTCCCTCACGTGGGCATCGCCGACGTGCTGCTGCGGATGGGGCGCCACCAGGAGGCGCTCGCCGCATGCGAGGCGGCGCTGACGCGCGGGCCCGGGGACGCCGGCGCCCTCGAGCTCGAGGCCCGGATCCACGAGGCGGCCGGGGACTCCGGTGCTGCTGCCGCAACCCTCGACCGGCTCGCCGGCCTGCTGACGGACGCCGATCGTCCCGACGCGGCGCTCGCCGCCGCCACGCGGGCGCGCGATCTTGCGTCGAGCCCGGAACGGGTTCGCCGCGTCGAGGACCTGGAACGAGCATGGCTCGCCTCCGGGGGAACGCTCCCGCTGGCGACGCTCGGCACGGTGTCAGCCTCGGTGGCGACAGGGCCGGCCGCGGCTGTGGCGACAGGGCCGGCCGCGGCACCTGCCCCCGGTGCCAGCCCGGTGCCGGAGGCCCTGCCGGTGCCAGCGGACGGGACCGTGGCGGCGCGGGTCGAGCCGGAGGAGGCGCCCACGCCGGAGGCGATCGTGCCCGAGGCCGCCGAGGCGGCGGAGACCCCTGGGGCCTCGGAGGCTCCCGAGGCGGTCGGGATCCCGGAAGTGGCCCGCGAGCCGGCCAGCGACGGTTCGGCGGCTGCGGTGCACACACCGGAGGCGCTCGAGGTTGCTGCCGAGCCCGAGCGGCCCGCCGAGGTCGAGCCGGGAGCGTCGGCCGAGGTCGAGCCGGGAGCGTCGGCCGAGCCCGAGGCGGGAGCGTCGGCGGGGCTCGAGCCGGGAGCGTCGGCCGCGCACGAGCTGCCTGCCGAGCCGGGGATCCCAGCCGGGCCTGAGCCGCCTGCCGGGCCTGAGCCGCCTGCCGGGCCGGGGGTGGCGGCGGAGACCGGGGCCCCGGAGGCCATGCCCGGCCCCGACACGGAGGGTCGGCCGGCGGGCGCTGCCACCCGTGCGGCCTCCGGTTCGAAC
>JAJYGO010000243.1 GCA_021785115.1 Chloroflexota bacterium
CGCCTCATGCTGATCGACGCCCTCGCGACCGGCGAGCGTTCGGTGGGCGATCTCGCGGCCGCGCTCGGCATCACCCTCGCCAACGCCAGCCAGCACCTCGGCGTGATGCGTCACGCCGGTCTTGTCGAGACGCGCCGGCAGGGGACCACGGTCCTGTACCGCCTCAGCGAGCCGGACATCGTTGCCGCGTGCCGGATCATCGACCGGCTCGTGACCCGCCGGCTGGCCGGCCGCGGGCCGACGGACGACGGTGAGGGTCCTGACCTCGAGCCGGCATTCGGGGCAGATCAACCTTTCGGAGCAGATCAACGGAGTTCAGCCGCATGACCACGACCAGCACGGCATACACCTTCGGCACGAGGCTCCAGGGCACTGTCGCCGAAGCCAGGCCGCGCGTCGAAGCCGCGCTCAAGGCCCAGGGCTTCGGCATCCTGACCGAGATCGACGTTGCCGCGACGATGAAGTCCAAGCTCGGCATCGACGGTGCGCCCTACCTGATCCTCGGCGCCTGCAACCCGTCGCTCGCCCACCGCGCACTCGAGGCGGATCCCTCGATCGGAGCGCTGCTGCCGTGCAACGTCGTGGTCCGCGCGGACGGCGACGCGACCATCGTCGAGGCGATGGATCCCGCGGCCGCGCTCGGGCTGGTGGAGGCACCCGCGATCGCCGCGGTTGCCGCCGAGGCCCGCGCGAAGCTCCGGGCCGCGATCGACGAACTGGAGACCAAAGCATGACGAACCAGCGTTCCCACCGGGTGCTCGTCTTCACGACCCCGACCTGCCCCTGGTGCGCTCGCGCCAAGAGCTACCTTCGATCGAAGGGCGTGCAGTTCAGGGAAGTCGACGTGAGCCGCGACCCGTCGGCGGCGCGCGATCTCGTGCGGCGGACAGGCCAGATGGGCGTCCCGGTCGTCGAGATCGACGGCCGCCCGATCGTGGGGTTCGATCAGCCGAAGATCGACGCGCTGCTCGGGCTGCGCGGAGCCACTCCCGTTCACTGATCCGGCGCGCTCGCCCGCGCGTTCACACCCATCCCGCCGGAGAGGCGGCGAAGAGAGGAGTCTCGTCGTGCCCACCCAGGTCCAGCCGCTCGGCAGCCGTGTCCTCGTCCGCGTGCTCGCCGAGGAGAGCGTCACGAAGTCCGGCATCTTCCTCCCCGACACGGCGAAGGAGAAGCCGCAGCGCGGCGAGGTCGTCGCGATCGGCGACGACGCCGAGACGATCAAGGTCAAGGTCGGCGACCGCGTCCTGTACCCCAAGTACACCGGCACGGAGATCCGGCTCGACAACGAGGACCACCTGATCATCGATTCGAGCGACCTCCTCGCCGTCCTGCACGAGGAACCGGTCGCCGTCGCCGCCGCCTGATCCGGAGGTTTGCGTCCCCATGTCGAACAAGCTCCTCGTGGTCATCGTCTCCGACGACGCGAAGGCCGAGGTCGGGGTGCGGATGGCTTCGCGCATGATCGAGCGCGGCACGCTCAACGATGTGCGCCTCCTGTTCTTCGGTCCGAGCGAGCGTCTCCTGGCGGAACCGCCGGCACCGCTCCGCGACTTGCTCGAGGCCGTCCGGCGTCAATCCGCGCCGATGGCCTGCCGCTTCATCGCCCAGGAGATGGACATCGTCCAGCCGCTGGAGCAGGCCGGTACCGAGCTCGTGGCGGCAGGGCAGGAGATCGAACGCCGGATGCTCGAGGGCTACCAGGTGATGACGTTCTGACGGGAGGCACGATGTCGAGGCTGGTCAACCGCCCGGATCGCCGGTGGGTACTGTGCGAGGCGTCGGTGTTGGGGTGAACGGCTGTCCGCCGCTCGCGCTCGCGTGCCGCACCGCGTCGGCGGGCCGCGATCTCGCCGGCACCCTCATGCGGGTGCTCGACGCGGCGTTCGCGCTCCGTGCCGCGGTGTGGACGACGGCCTCGCTGCTCGCCTTCGGCCTCGTGAGTGCGATCATCCCGAACCCCGTCTTCGGCCGGAGCGTCCCGCCGGAGCCGTTCGCGTACGTCGTCTGGGTCGTGTCGGCGCCGCTCATGGGCCTCATCGCGGCGACGTATGGCCGGCGACCGTGGTTGCCGGAGGCGCCGGCCGTGCCGGTGGAGATCGGGCCGCACGCCGCGTCATCGGCCGCCGGTGCGCCTGGAGTGGCCGGCGGAGTCGACGACACCGGGCGCGGCACTGCCGCCGCGACGGTCGGCAGCGCCGCCGCGTTCATCGCGATCGGATGCCCGCTCTGCAACAAGGTCGCGCTGCTCCTGCTCGGCGCGAGCGGCGCACTCACGGTGTTCGCGCCGCTGCAGCCGGTCATCGGGGCCGCGTCGCTCGCGCTGCTCGCGGTCACGCTCTGGTGGCGGCTCCGCATCGTCGCGACCGGCGGGGCGTGCGCCGTCGCGGCGTCCTGATTCCTTTCGCGGGCACGAGCGACCGCACCGGCTCGCGGTCACACGCGACCGTCCGGCGTCACGCGCGCGCACGGCCCGATCGCGCGCGTTCCGACCTGATTCGCGGCGGATCCCGACCTGCTCCGCGGCGCGGCTCCCGACATGGTCCGGCCATCGCGCGATGTGCTGCAACCCTGCGACAATGGGTGCGAGCATGGGCTGCGGCCCGTCCGGTTGATGGCCATGCCGAAGGGGAAGCCCGGCCGGGGTCGCGGTCGAACGAGGCGGCTTCAGTGCCGTCTCGCGCGGCTCGCGCGACGGAGGAGACATGCACGACTACCCTGACGTCTACGCCGACGGCTACAGCCTCAGCTACGGCCCCTACGGCCTGACGCTGACGCTGCTCCGGTCCGAGCCACCGCTCGACCCTCCGGGCGGCCACGTCCCCAGCGAGGTCGTCGCGCGTGTCCGGGTGAGTGCCGCCCTCGCGAAGGCGATCGCGGACGCGATGGCGCAGGCCGTCTCGCTCTCGCCGACGAACGGCAGCTCCGCACCTGCGGGAGGCTCTGCTCCCGGGGGAGGCTCCGCCCCGGGTCGTGGCTCCGTCGTCCCGGGAAACTCGGGGCTCGCGGGCGACGCCGCGCCCGCCGGCACCTGGGGGGATGGCATCGAGGCGCGCGCCCGCGAATAGGCGGCCGCCGCGGAACCGGAGCGAGCCCATGGACCTGTCGCTCGTCGCGATCGACAAGCCCGAGGACCTGAACCTGATCCTCGGCCAGTCCCATTTCATCAAGACGGTGGAGGACCTGCACGAGGCGCTTGCCCAAGCGGGCGGCCGTCTCAGGTTCGGCATCGCCTTCTGCGAGTCGTCCGGGCCGCGGCTCGTCCGGCGCTCCGGCAACGACCCCGAGCTCGTCCGACTCGCCGTCGCGAACGCACTGGCGATCGGCGCCGGCCACAGCTTCATCGTGTTCCTGGCCGACGGGTTCCCTGTGAGCGTCCTGAACGCCGTGAAGTCGGTGCCCGAGGTGTGCCGGATCTTCTGCGCGACCGCCAATCCCGTCCAGGTCGTCGTCGCGGAGACCGAACAGGGCCGCGCCATCCTCGGCGTGGTCGACGGCGGTGCGCCGCTCGGCGTCGAGACCGAGGGGGACGTGGCGGACCGGAAGGCGCTCCTGAGGACGCTCGGCTACAAGCTCTGACGCCGTTCCTGTCGCGGCCGGCCCGCCGCGCCGCGCAGGGCCGGACATGGAAGCGCGGGCCCGTGATGTCACGAGCCCGCGCGAGACCACCAGCAGGTCCGGCTTGCGCCGGGTGCGTGCTACATGACGTGGACGTGCGTCGCGACGGCCCAGAACGTGTTGCTGTGGGCCGCGCCCGGCGCCACCGCGTTCCTGCTCAGCCAGATCCCGTACCAGTCACCGACGATCGTGTTACCCGCGATCGTGACCCGGAACGGGGTCGCGGCCGACCAGGCGAGGATGCCCGTCGTGGCCCTGACGGTGAGCCCGGCGGCCAGCGGGTCGCCGCCGACGTTGTTGACGCCGATGAAGTTGTTGAGGATCCGGTTCCCGGTGATCACCGCGCCCGGCGCGTGCGAGTGCATCGTGACGCCCGCGAGGTCGTTCCCGAAGATCGCGTTGTCCTCGATCGTGTTGTCGTACGAGGCCGTGCCGGGAGCGGGCGCCGCCATCAGCACGCCGGCGCCCTCGCCAAGCAGGCCGTTGTCCTCGATGAGGTTGTACCGCACGACGTTGCGGTAGACGCCGCCGAAGCTCGGCATGGCCACGTGCGTCGTCGGGTTGAAGGCCAGGTTGTGACCGGGCAGCGTGATGCCGCAGTCATACGCGTTGTTGCGGACGACGTTTCCCTGGATCAGGTTGTTGTGCGTGGGGCCGAATTCGTCCGTGAGCAGGATGCCGCCCGAATTGCCCTCGACGGTGTTGAGCAGGACCTGCGAGTAGGCCACGCTCCAGAGGTGGATCCCCTCGCCGCAATCGCCGGGGATCTCGCCGTTCGCCTTGCACTGTGCGTAGGTCGTCGTCGCGGCGTTCGCCGGCAGGCCGCCCTGGTCGTTGTTCTTGACCACGTTGTGCTTGATGATGACGTGGGTGATCGGGGCGCCGGTGTACAGCTGCATCCCCTGGATGACCGGGCCCTTCACGGGATTGGGCTGCTGCGCGAGGATGCCCTCTCCGGTCGCATTCTCGACCGTGAACCACGACACGACGACGTTCGACGCCGTGATCTTGATGCCATTGTCCAGGCCCGTCGCGTCGATCGTGACGGCGCCGTTGGCCATGAGCCGGAGCGACTTGCCGACGGTGACCATCTCGGCGTACGTGCCCGGACAGACGATGACGGTGTCGCCCGCTGCCGCGGCCGTGACGCCGTCCTGGATCTTCGTGTATGCCGCGGTCGAGCACGACGTGTCGGCCGCTCCGCTCGTTCCGGAGGGCGACACGAAGAGGGTCGCCGGGCTCGCTGCGGCCGCTGGGCCCACGGCCACGAGCGATCCGACGATGACGAAACCGGCCATTCCAACCGCGCGCGCCACCCCAGAGGGACGCATGAACATGGGACGCCTCCGCTGATAACCCCCCGCCAAGCCGGCGTGCGCGGAGTGTATCCGGGACCGGCGCGAACCGTACAGGTTCGTGTCATCACCTCGCGTGAGCCGGGCAGCGCAGCGATCGTCGCGACGGCCGCTGGCGCCCGTCACGCTGTCGCGCGACCGGCACCTCCGCGTCGGCGATGGACGGCCACGATCAGCGGGATCGCGAGCAGCTCGGCAGCGACGGAGAACGCGACGAGCGCCGGGATCGACACGTCGTAGAGGACGCCCATCACCACGCTGCCCGCGAACCAGGCGACGCCGTACAGCAGGTTGA
This sequence comes from Chloroflexota bacterium, assembly GCA_021785115.1. The sequence goes on from JAJYGO010000243.1 coordinate 5,269, forward strand.
ACAGGCCGTAGGCCGACCCGATGCGTCGCGCCGGGACCATGTTGGCGACGGCGGCCGCCATGATCGACTCGTGGACGCCCATCCCGACGCCCCACAGCACGGTGCCGACGAACGCCGCCCCCGCCGCGCCGAGGAACGCGAGCGGTGCGAAGAGGGCGGTCACGAGCGTGAGCGGGACGAGCACCACGATCCCGAGCCGGTCGAACAGGCGCCCCCAGGCGAGCGAGCCGAGCCCGCTCACGCCCATCGCGACCGCGTAGAAGACCGGCACGAAGGCGGCGGGCACGGTCTTCGCCTGCTGGAAGTGGAACGCCATCAGCGAGAAATCGGCGAAGCCGGCGGCGACCAGCATGACCGCGACGAGGTACACGTACGCCTCGCGCGGCAGCCCCGACGCCTGCACGTCGGCGGGCCGCGCGGCGAGGTTGCCCGGGTTCGGGTACGTGATGCGTGCGACGAGCAGGAGACCGAGCGTCATGATCGCCGGGACCAGCAGCACGGCGAAGGCGGCCGGGTACTGGCCGCGTGCCGCCAGCACGAACGCGGCGACGAGGGGGCCGATCATCGCGCCAGCCTGGTCGAGGGCCTCGTGGACCCCGAACCCCCAGCCCCGGCCGATCTCCGTCGTGGCGTGTGCGAGCATCGCGTCGCGCGGCGGGTTCCGCAGCGCCTTGCCGATTCGCTCGAGCACGATCAGGAACGCGGCGGCCTCCCAGCTGCCGGCGAGTGCGAGCGCCGGCACCGCCGCCATCTGCACGACGTAGCCGATGAGCGCCACCGGCCAGTACGCGCCGGTCCGGTCGCTGAGGCGCCCCGAGACGAGCCGCAGGGCGTAGCCCAGGAACTCGCCGCCGCCCGCCACGACCCCGACGACCGTCGCGCTCGCGCCGAGGACCGCGAGATACGGCCCGGTGATGCTCCGCGCGCCCTCGTACGTCATGTCGGCGAACAGACTGACGACCCCGATCAGGATCACGAACCGGAACGCCGGCGACGGGGCGCCCCGTGCCGCGCTCATCGACCCGGCCGCCCGTTCGCGCTCGCTCATGCCTCCTCCTGACCCCCCATGCTGCACGGAGTACCCGTCATCCGATCCACTCGCGGATCGCCTTCCAGCCCGCGCACCAGCCAGCCGCGCCGATGAGCGCGGCCCGGTCCACCGGCGTCTCCGACCCCTGCCGTCCCCAGCTGAACGACGCCCGGAACGCCTCGACGTGATGCGCGATCTCCTCGACGAGCGCCCGCTGTGCGGCGAGGTCGACGTCGAGGCCGTTCTGCAGCGCGGTGAGCAGATGCGGTCGGCACAGCGGCATGCCGCCTGACTCGGCACACGCGCCGCAGACCCAGGGCATCCACCACGGCCGCGTCTCGGACGCGTACGCGAGGAGCGGCTCGAGCCGCCCGCCCGACTCCACGAGGTCGACCTCTCCGGCCTCCGCCTCCGCGTCCCGCGTCCATCCCGCCTCGCACGCCGGGCACCGCGAACCCCCCAGCGCGACCTCGGCCCGCGCACGCCCGAACAGCCAGTGGGGTGCCAGCGCCCGGACCGCCTGTTGCGTGAGCTCCTCGTAGAGCACGGCCGGCTGGTAGAGCCAGCCGCGCTCCACGGACGCCTCCACGGCCAGAAAACCCAGGGTGTGACGGGCGCACCATCCCCACGATTGCCACAGCCGGATGCGCACACCGAGCGAGTCGAGCTGGCCGGCACCGACGGACCAGAACCGGGAGATCTCGTGGCCGCCGAGCGGGTGCCCGAGCGGCGCCGTCACCGGGTCGCGAGCGGCAGCCTCCGGGACCGGGGGTCGGTGGAGGGCGGCGTCCATCTGTGGGGCTGGCAGTGCCACGGCTTCTCCTCGGTGTGAGTAGAGGCCATCGACGGCACGTGCCGTGGATCGCGGGCCAGCCTGCGGGCGAGCCTCACCGCCGGGCGGAAGTGTACCGCGGCGGCCGGACGTGCCTCGTCGCACGGGTGCACCGGGCAGGCTCCGTCGCGCGGACTGGTAGACTGCCCGGCACGGCGATGAGGCCCGCCGCCCCACCGGTTCGCACCGCGGCCACGGCCGCTGACGGCTTCTACTTCGAGCGCGAGGTGGAACGTCGTGGCCAGGCTCCAGGATCGAGCGGAGACGTCGGGGCGCCGCGGGCGGGTCGCGACCGATCTCCCGGCGCCTCCCGGCGCGGTCTCGCCCAATCCCGCGATCGGCGAACCAGCCACGCCTCCCGCCGCCGCATCCTCGACGTCCCCGGCCGCTGACGCAGCCGCGGCGCCGGCGAGACACAGCGTGCTCTACCCACCCGACCGGATCGCCTCGCACCTGCAGTCGCAGGAGCCGGCCTTCTTCGGGGACCTGAACCTCGACCAGCTCGTCGCCGCGCTCCTCCGCGAGCGTGCCGAGTACGACCTCGCGCCGCTCTTCCACACGCTTCCGCGTGACGTCGAGACCGTCGCCTACCGCCAGGAGGCGCTGCGGGACCTGGAGGGACCCGGGACCCGGGCGGCGGTGCAGGCCTTCGCGACGGCGATGCGCTCGGTGCGCGCGCAGCTGCGCCAGGCCGGCAAGCTCCACTACCGCTGGCAGAAGCGGCGCTGGTTCCTCGAGGCGGTGTGGACGTACGCGGAGGCCGTCGTGCGGCTGGCGGCGGACCTCGATGCCATCGAGCTGCACTCGGACGCGTTCCGGGGCCTCCACGCGCACCTCGCCGGGTACACGCCGTCCGAGGGATTCACCACGATCCTCGCCGAGTCGCGGCGGCTGCGCGACGAGCTGGCGGCGATCCGCTACACGCTCCTCATCCGCGAGAACCGCATCCGCGTCGACCGGTTCTCGGCCGGCGACGACTACGGCGCCGAGGTGGCGGAGACGTTCCGCAAGTTCGAGCAGGGAGACGCGCGGTCGTACGCGTTCGATTTCCACGACTTCGCGGACATGAACCACGTCGAGGCCGGCGTCCTCGACCTGGTCGCGCGCCTCTGGCCCGACACCTTCGAGTTCCTCGACCGCTTCGCCCCGCGCCACCGCGATTTCATCGACCCGACGCTCGGGCGCTTCGACCGGGAGGTCCAGGTGTACCTGGCCTGGATCGAGCACGTCGAGCCGATGCGGCGGCGTGGCCTGCCGTTCTGCTACCCCGAGGTGCGCCGGCGGCCCGACGAGGTCTTCGCCCGCGACGCGTTCGACATCGCGCTCGCCGCCACGCTGGCCGAACGCGACGGCCGGGTCGTCACGAACGACGTCGAGCTGCGCGACCCGGAGCGGGCGATCGTCGTCACCGGCCCGAACCAGGGCGGCAAGACCACGTTCGCACGCATGTTCGGCCAGCTGCACTACCTCGCCCGGATGGGGCTGACGGTGCCCGCGCGCCAGGCGCGCCTGGAGCTCTTCGACGGCCTGTACACGCACTTCGAGCGGGAGGAGGACCTGGGGGATCTCGCCAGCAAGTTCGAGGAGGACGTGGCACGCATCCACGAGACCATCGCGCACCTCACGCCCGACAGCCTCGTGGTCATGAACGAGTCGTTCAGTTCGACGTCCGTGCAGGACGCCCTGCTGCTCAGCCGCGACATCCTGGGGCGCATCCTCGCCACGGGCGCGCGGTGCGTCACCGTCACCTTCCTCGACGAGCTCGCCTCGCTCGGCCCGGAGGTCGTCAGCATGGTCGGCACCGTCGATCCCGACGACCCGGCGGTCCGGACGTTCCGCGTGGTGCGCCGGCCAGCCAACGGGCGGGCGTACTCGGAGGCGATCGCACGCAAGCACGGCCTCACGCCGGAGCGACTGCGCGAACGGCTGGCCGTGCGATGAAGGCGTACCTGATGCACCGCGACCGCGACTTCGATCCGGACGCGGACGCCCCCGTCAACGCCGCCGAGCTCGTCCAGGACCTCGAGCTTGACGCGGTCTTCGACGCGATGGCGGACGGCGATACCTTCGTTCGCGATGTCGTCCGCAGGGCCGTCCTCGGCAGCCTGCGGGACGCGGACACGATCCGCTACCGGCAGGGGATCCTCGCCGACGCGCTCGCGCACCCCGAGGTCGTCCGGGACCTGTACGCGATCTCGATCGAGGCGATCGAGCGCGAGCGGCACGTGTACGTCGGGATCCTCGGGCGCCAGCCCGAGCGCATCGTGAGCCGCTCGGTCGAGGTGCTCGGGATCTTCCTCGAGCTGCTCCGGCGCATCCGCGCACTCGCGGACGAACATGCCGCGGCGTTCACGTCGGAGGGCTTCGGACGGTTCTTCGGCATGATCGAGACGGAGCTCGACGACGACTACCTCGCCTCGGTCCAGGCGCACGTGCACGACCTGTCCTTCCCGGGCGGCACGCTGCTCGCCGCCCGGCTGGATGCGGGCAACAAGGGCGCCGACTACACGCTGCTGCAGGCGCCGCGCGCGAAGCGCGGCATCGTGGAGCGGCTGTTCGGAGAGCGGAGCGGGTACGTATACACCGTCCCGGACCGGGACATCGCCGGCTTCGAGGCGCTGGCCGAGCTGCGGAACCGCGGCGTTGCCGTGGCCGCCTCGGCGCTCGGGCGCTCGACCGATCACATCCTCAACTTCTTCCGGATGCTCCGTCTCGAGCTCGCGTTCTACGTGGGGTGCCTCAACCTCGCGGACCGGCTTCGCGGGAAGGGCGAGCCGATCTGCCTGCCCGATCCGATCGATTCCCCCACGGGATTCGCGACGCAGGGCCTGATCGACGCTTCGCTGACGCTGCGCATCGAGGATCGCGCGGTCGGCAACGACGTCGGGGCGGAGGGCATGGCGCTCGTGATGATCACGGGCGCCAACCGCGGCGGGAAGTCGACGTTCCTGCGCAGCCTCGGCCAGGCCCAGCTCATGCTGCAGAGTGGCATGTTCGTCGCCGCGCAGTCGTTCGCGAGCGGGATCGCGGCCGGCGTCTTCACCCATTTCCGCCGGGAAGAGGATGCGTCGATGACGAGCGGGAAGTTCGACGAGGAACTGGGGCGGCTGAGCCGGCTCGTCGACCAGGTCCGACCGACGAGCCTCGCCCTGTTCAACGAGTCGCTCGCGTCGACGAACGAGCGGGAGGGCTCCGAGCTGGCGCGTCAGGTCGTGCGCGCCCTGCTGGAGGCGGGCGTCCGCGTCACGTACGTGACGCACCTGTACGACCTGGCCGACGGGCTCTTCCACGAGGGTCGGGCCGACGCGCTGTTCCTCCGCGCGGAGCGCGGGCCGCAGGGCTGGCGCACCTACCGGGTGGTGCCGGGCGAGCCGCTCCCGACCAGCCACGGCGCCGACGTCTTCCGACGGATCTTCGGTGTCGAGCCCGCCGGCATTCCCCTCGCGCCGTCACCGGGTGCCGGAGGCGCCGCCTGATGGCACTCGAGCCCTGCCCCGACTTCGATCTCTACGCGACGCTCGCCGTCGCGCCGGATGCGCCCGCCGAGGTCATCCTGGCCGCCCACAGGGCGCTCATCCGCATGGTGCACCCCGACCTGCACGCCGGGCCCGGCGCGCTGGACGCGGCGAGGCGGCTCAACGTCGCGCGCGACTGGCTGGCCGACCCGGAGCGGCGTGCGGCGTACGACGGCTCGCGTCGGGGCCGATCGGGCGTGCCCGCGCACCACGGCCCGCGAACGGGAACGGAACCGCCGCCAGGGCCCGAGCCGGGTCAACCGCCGGAGCCGTGGCAACCATGTCCTCGCGACCTGAACGTCCGGCTGGCGGCGGTCGAGCGGTTTGCCGACGAGTGCGCCGCCCTCGGGGCCCATCAACTGCGGAGGATCGCGGTGGGACATGCGGCCGCCGTGTGCGGGCACGACCCCGATCTCGCCGCGGCGGCGGACGGCATCCGAGCGGCCTGCCGCAGGGGAGGGCTCGAGCGGCTGGCGCGACTGGCAGCCGACGATGCGTCGGGACGGTTGTGCGCGCGGGTCGAGGTGCCGCCCGGCGTCACCGCCGCGATCGGCTGGATGACCGCGGCGCTGCTTTCCGTGGACGTGGCGGATCGCGAATCGGCGATCGTGCAGACGCGGTGGCGGGTCTGGACGGAGCCGGGCCCAGCCTGCAGTGGTTCGAGGGTAGTGTGGTGGCGCCGCTGGTTGTCGACGGTGCCGGCACCGGATACGGGGGAGGACGCGTGACATGGCAGTGAACGAAGCCCTGGGCAAGGAGCAGCCCGCGCTGCCGGGACGGGAGTACCCGGACGTCATCGAAGTCGTCGTCGAGATCCCGCGCGGGAGCCGCAACAAGTACGAGTGGAACGAGCACACCGGGACGATCTGGCTCGACCGCGTCCTCTCGTCGGCCGTCTTCTACAACTTCGACTACTCGTTCATCGAGGGCACGCGGGCCGAGGATGGCGATCACACGGACGGCCTCCTGCTCGTGAGCGAGCCGGTCCACCCGGGCGTCCACGTGTGGGCCCGGCCCGTGGGTGGGCTCGAGATGACCGACGAGCACGGCTTCGACTTCAAGGTGCTCTGCGTCGCCCTCGGCGATCCGCTGTACGCACACGTCACCGGGCTGGACGACATCTCTCCGCACCGCCTCACCGAGATCGAGCACTTCTTCGCCACGTACAAGCTGCTCGAGGACAAGCAGGTCGACGTCGTCGGCTGGCGGGGGCTCGACCGCGCGATCGAGGTGCTGCGGGCCGACCGCGAGCGCTACATCAGGGAGACGTCGTCGGGGTCACACGCCGGTGGAGGGCACGCTGGGCGGAGCGCCGCGGGTGGCCGCTGAGGCGGACTCGGTCGCGCGACTCAACCAGAGCCAGCGTCGCGCGATCGCGGTCTCCATGCGCCTGCTCGAGGAGCGCCTATCCGTGATCCGCGACATGCTCGACCGGGACGACGGCGGCACGCTGTACCGTCGCGCCCGGCCACGCATGACCCCGGAGCAGGGCGCCACCGTCGCCGCGCTGATGGCGGAGATCCGTGGCCGGGTCGACGACGTGGCGGCGACGTTCCGGCTGTCGTCGGAGGACCGCGACGCGAAGGCCACGATCGTCGCACTGCTCGCGATGTCCTGGCAGAACCTCGGCGAGATCGATTCGCGGGGGATGCGTGCCTACGGCGAGGTCGACCCGGTGCTTCCCGATCTGCTCGACCCCATGGTGCAGCGGCTGATGGACCTCGTCTTCGCCCTCGAGGAAGCGGTCGGCTCGCTGCCGGACGGCGACTCGTGAGCGAATCCGCGACCGCGGACCTCCGGCGGTACGTCCTCGCCAGGCAGGCGGTGACGGAGCTCGTGCGATCGGTGGCGGCACTCTCCTCGGATCCCGACTCGTCGCTGGCCGTCGAATGCCGGGCGCTCCTCGCGCGCCTGGCGGAGAGCCGCTTCAACCTGGCCGTGGTGGGCCAGTTCAAGCGAGGCAAGAGCACGCTGCTGAACGCGATCGTCGGCCGCGCGGTGCTGCCCGCCGGCGCGATCCCGTTGACCTCGGCGATCACGAGCCTGACGTACGGCCCGCGCGACCGCGTGCTGCTCAGGTGGCGCGGCCGGACGTACCGCCAGGAGATCCCGCTCGGTCAGCTTGCCGACTTCGTCACGGAGCGGGGCAATCCCGGGAACGAGCGAGGCCTGGAAGAGGCCATCGTGGAGGTGCCCTCCCCCGCGCTGAGACGGGGAGTGTGGTTCATCGACACCCCCGGCGTGGGATCGTCCGACGAAGCCAACTCGACGACCACCCTCCGCTTCCTGCCGGAGGCCTCGGCCGTGATCTTCGTCACCAGCGCGGATGCGCCGCTCGGCGAGGTCGAGGAGCGGTTTCTGCGCGACGTGCAGGCGCACGTGCGGAAGCTGCTCGTGGTGGTGAACAAGGTCGATCTCCTGGACGCGGACGAACGGGACGAACTGCTGGCCTTCGTGCGCTCGCGCCTGGCCCCGCTGCTCGGCGGCCCCGCCGTGCCCGTCCACGCGGTGTCCGCCGCAGAGGCGCTGGCCGCGCGGATGGACGGCGACGACCATCGCTTGGACGGGAGCGGGCTGCCGGCGTTCGAGTCGGCGCTCACCCGGTTCCTCGCAGACGAGCAGGGGCGCATCTTCCTCGCGGCGATCCTCGATCGGCTGCTGGCGGCGATGGATCGAGGGTCCGTCGAGGGCGGACGGGATGACCGCGACGGCACCCGTTGGGCGGACGTTCGCGGGCAGGTGGCGGCCGCACGCGACGAGCTCGCCGATTCCCGGTCGTTCGCGGCCGCCCCGTGGATCTCGATCGTGCCCGCCACGGTCCGGCCGGCAGACGGACATGGCGAGCCCGCACCGGCCGCCGGCCCGCGACGGCCCGTCCCGTCTGCGCAGGCATCCTGTCCCGTCTGCGCCGCGCAGGGGGAAGCCCTGTTCAGTTTCCTCGCCCACTGGCAGTACGCGCTGTCGAGGGACGCCGCGACGCGGGCGACGTTCGCGGCCGGCGACGGCCTGTGCCCGGCGCACACGTGGCAGTTCCAGCAGATCGCGTCACCGCTGACGTTGGCCCTCGCGTATGCCCCGCTGGTCGACCGGATGGCCGCAGCGCTCGACCGGGAGCCTCCGCCGTCCGGGGACGGGCCCGGGCGGCAGCCACCCCGTGGTCCCGGGGGCATTCCCGCCCTCCAGACGGGCACGCCGTGCCCCGCGTGTGACGTCCTCCGGGCGACGGCGAGCGACCGCGCTCGCGCGCTCGCCGCGGACTGGGCGACCCCGGAAGGACGATCGCGGCTCCGGGCGGGACACGTCCTGTGCCTGCCCCACCTCGATCTCGTGCTGCGGGGTTGCCCCGGTCGGGTGCGCGACGCGCTGGTCGGCCACGAGGTGCAGCGTCTCGAGGAGCTGTCCGAGGAGATGCACGCGTACGCCCTGAAACGCGAGGCGGTGCGGCGCGGACTGATCGACGAGCGCGAAGAGACGGCGCCTCGCCGCGCGATTGCCATGCTCGTCGGCGAGCGGGTGGTGAGCGCGCCGGGACTGGCCGTCCGGGACGAGCTCTGACCGAGGCGGCACCTGCGGGGACGCGTCGCGCGTCAGCCGTCCCGCGTCGGGTCGAACCCCCACTGTGCGAGGTTCACGTTGAGGTAGGAGGGATCGCTGGAGACCTCGCGGACCACGCGCAGTTGCTCCGGCAGGGCGGGCTCCGGCGCGTCCTCCCGGTCGAACTCGATCTCGAGCAGCACGAGGTTCGGCGGCTGCTCGAACACGTCCAGCTCGAGCACGTTGCCCCCGTATCTGAAGACGTGCCGCGTCTTGCGGACTGGGCGGCGGCCGGCGTCCGCCTCGGCCAGCAGTCGCGCGTACTCGGCCGGATCGATCGGGCGCTCGCGCTCCTCGCGCACGATGCCGGACAGCGCGGCCTTCTCCGTGTAGGCACACTCCGTCAGGCCGCCACCCTCGCTCCGGCGGATTCGTCGTACGGGCGCCGACGGCGTCGGCCGCAGGTACACCTGCTCGATCCGGATCGCGCGTGCACCGAGGGCCCGCAGGTCGCCCGCGGACGGTGCCTCGGAGAGCAGCCACTTGCGCTCGATCTCGAACCCCGTTCCGGTCATCGCGCGGCCTCCACGGGCGCTGCAGGAACAGGCGAGCGCCCGCGCGTCGCCCCCGTCCGGAGGATCCGCACCAGCTCGGCGGTGCCGGACCGCTCGAGCGGTAGCCGGCGGAGACGCTTGACCGTCGAATCGACGTCATACGCGCGCGCGGCGAAGAAGACGTCCCCGTCCTCCCAGATCGCGTACGAGGCGAGGGGAGCCCCCATGCGCGGCTGCCCCACGCTGCCCGGATTGAGGACGGTGGTTCGGCCGAAGCGGGCGAGCAGCGGCCGGTGCGTGTGGCCATAGAGGAGCCAGTCGGCGTCGACGCCATCCAGCTGGCGCTCCCACTCGGCCTCGGGGGTCTCGGGCGGCAGGTAGGTGTAGAGCGGGTCGAGCGGGGACGCGTGCAGGGCCACGAACCGCGCGCCGGCGAACGTGAACGCGACGCGCAGCGGCAGGTTCCCGAGGTACGCACGGTCCTCGACCGGCAGCGTCTCGCGGGTCCAGCGCGCGCTCGCCTCCGCGAGTCCGGCCCACGCCGGAGCCGCCCCGGTCGCCGCCCCGGTCGCAACCGCCTCGTCGTGGTTGCCCCGCGCCGCCCAGATCGCTCGCCTCCGCACCCAGTCGACGGCGGCTGCCGGGTCCGGGCCGTAGTCGACCGCGTCGCCGAGGAAGACGACGGCATCCGCCGCGTCCGCCGCGCGGTCGAGTGCGGCGAGGTTCGCGTGCAGGTCGCTCACGATCAGGAGTCTCATGGTTCTCCCTCGATTGTGGACCGGCCGGCGCCGGCCCGGAAGGCGGGTCAATCGACCGGGTACTGGTCCGTCGCGTCGGCCCCCGCGGCG
>JAJYGO010000362.1 GCA_021785115.1 Chloroflexota bacterium
GTCGAGGCGGTCGAGGAGCTCGAGGCCGAGCTCGCGTCGGCCGGCTACCCCTCGCGATCCGGGAGCGGGGAGGGGAGCCGAAGGCGTTCGAACGCGGGGGCGAGGCGGGCGAGCGCGGTACGGTCGCGGACGACGAGCGCGGCCGCCATCGCCCGGACCATCGCCGCCCCGGCCTCCCACTCGCCCCAGCCCGGCTCCGGGAGCGTCTCGATCGTGTAGTCCCAGGGCAGTGCCGTCAGGCTGCCGTCGCCGCGGAAGGCGCCCAGCGCCCGGATCGCGGCACGCTCGGCCGCCACGCGCGCGACGTGGGCGCGCCCGTACCCGAGCAGCACGGCCGGCGGCACCGGCTGCTCGACGGCCCAGCGCGCGAACTCCAGCCGCTCGCGATCGGTCAGCGCGGTCAGTCGTTCGAGGAGTGCGTCGGCGGAGTGCTCGCTCACCCGGGAGCGCCTACTGCCGTGTGGGGCGCAGGTCGACGCTGAAGTCCAGGTGGGCGCGCAGCAGGGCCAGGACATCGGCCCAGGTCTCGATCGCATCCGCCCACGCCTCCAGGCCGGCGGCGGTCCCGATCTCGAACGGTCCGTCCTCGAGCTCGACCCGGCTGCCGTAACCGGCTGCCGCGATCGACACGCGGATGTCGGTCGTGATCGCGTCGTCGGGCGTCCAGGCCCGCCGGAAGGCGAACAGGCGATCGGGCTCCGCCCGCCTGACCTCCCACCAGATTCGTCGGTCGGGCCACGTCAGCACGCTTCGGGCGCCGACGGCGAGGCCACCCTCGACCCCGACCGGCAGCCAGCGCGCGAGTTCCACCGGGTCCGCCCAGGCTCGGAACACGCGCTGCGGGGGCGCGTTGAATCGACGCACCATGCGGATCCACCGGCGCGTCGGCTCGTCTCGGGAAGGTTCGGCGGCTGCTGGCTCTGTCACGACGAACTCCTGCGGGGATCGCTCCCCTCCGGGCCGGCGCGGTTCTCTCGCCGGTCCGCCACGAGTGTCCCGGGCTTGCCCGCCACGCACAAGGGCCATACGGGCGCCGGGTGGGCCGTCGGCCGGCGGAACGCCGCCTTCGCGATCCTCGGTCGGTGGCAGGGCACGCCCGCTCGACCCGCCCTGCGGCACCCGGCGATCCTACAGCGGGCTGCGTCTCGCGCTCGTACCCGCGAAGTCCGATGACAGGGCGATCGCGTTCCGGCGGCGCGGGACGGTCAGGCGTGCCTGCGGTGGAACGCCCGGATCTCGGCGGTGGCGTCGATCTCGCGGCTGGTCGATCCGAGCAGGAGCCGTCCGATCAGGCCCATCCGGCCGCCCGGCCAGGAGTGGCCGGCGCCGCGCATCGTCCACAGGACGACCTCGCCGGGAGCGCCGGGGGCGCCGTAGGACAGGCTCGTGAGCCGCGCGGAGGCCGCGCTCTCGTGCGGGCGGCCCGTGACCCCGTTCGCGATCGCCCACGCCCTGGCCGCATCCGGCACGCTCTCGCGCCATTCCGCCCTGCCGCCGCCGGTATACGGATTGACGCGGTCGGAGGTGCCGTGGAAGGCGACGACCGCGACCGGCCTGCCCGGGGGTCGATCCGGGGCGCGCAGCCCGGCGACCGCACCCACGGCGCCGACGGCGTCGGCGCGCGCCGACGCGACGTGACACGCCATGCGCGCGCCGCCCGACATGCCGGCCAGGCAGACGCGGCCCGCGAACGGGTAGCGCGCCCGCAGCTCGTCGATCAGGTCGGACAGGAAGGGCAGGTCCGCGTCGTGGTCCCACGCCCAGCCGGTCCCCATCCTGCCGCTTGCACGCGGGAACACGACGAGCGCACCCTGGTCCGCGAGGCGAGCCATCCCGCTGATGCGCGCCTGCTCGTCGGGGTTCGAGCGGCTTCCGTGCAGGCAGAGCACGATCGCGGTCGGGGCACCGGCCGGCGCGACGACGACCACGCGCTCCGGGTCGCCGAGCGGCGGGTGGTCGGGCGACGCGTCGAGTCTTCCTCCCATGCGCGCATTCTCGCGCGCGGTGGTCGCTCACGCGGCCGTTTCACGCGGGGCGAGGACGCGTGGGTCGGTCCGTGCGCGTGGCGCCGCCGCGATCGTCGCGCGGCCCGTGCGTGTGGTGTCGTCGCGGATGAACCGGCCGCGGACGGCGTCGCATGCGGCGGGGGTGGATGATGCGGGGACCTGCAGACAGCCGGGCGCCACCGGGTGCGTCGGTCGTGCCCGGCCCCGGGCAACCGCGATCGGGGGGCTCGCATGACCGTGGATGTGTACCTGGAGGTCGCCCGGAAGCGCACGTTCGCCGGAGCCGTCGAGTGGCCCGGCTGGTGCCGTGCCGGCAGGGGCGAGGCCGACGCGCTGGCGGCCCTGCTCGCGTACGGCCGGCGCTACGCCGCCGCCGTATCGGCAGCCGTCTCCGCCACCGACCCGCCGTTCGTTCCGCCGGACGATCCCGGGCGGTTCGGGGTCGTCGAGCGCCTGGAGGGCGATGCGACGACCGAGTTCGGGGCGCCATCGCGCGCGCCGGAGGCGGATTCACGCCCGCTCGACGAGGCCGGGCTGGACCGCCAGCTGCGGATCCTCGGAGCTGCGTGGACCGCGCTCGACGAGCAGGCGGCAGCGGCGCGCGGCCTCGAGCTGCGGAAGGGGCCCCGCGGCGGCGGCCGCGACCTCGACGCGATCCTGGCGCACGTGCTCGCCGCGGAGACCGCCTACCTGTCCCGGCTGGGCGCCAGGGTGCCGCCGCGCGCCCCGGGCGATCCCGGGGTCGGGACCGGCCTCGAGCGCGACGCGGTGCGCGACGCGGTGACGGCGAGGGCGCACGGCGCGGATCCGGCGCTCCCGTCGCGGTCCGGCGGGCGCTGGTCACCCCGGTACTTCGTGCGGCGGGCCGCCTGGCATGCGCTGGACCACGCCTGGGAGATCGAGGACCGCGCGACCCCGTCCCGCGGGGAAGGAGCACGACCGTGACCGGACAGGCCTCGCGTTCGGCCGCCGTCGTCCCCGGTGCCGGGTGCCCTACTCCCCCGAAGAGAACGACAGCGCGCTCCCGGACCGGTCCGCGCCGAAGCGGGTAAGGCGGTACGGATCCAGCTCCGAGGCGTCGCCGCCCGTGAGTTCCTCCGTGATCAGCAGCGCGAGCCGGGGGGCCAGCGTCACGCCGCTGTGCGTGACGACGTGGTAGAGGTTCGCCACCTCCGGGTCGAACCCGACGATCGGCAGGCCATCCCCGGGCATCGAGCGGACGCCGTGGCGCAGGGCCTCCAGCGGCACGCCGCGCAACCCCGGCACGACGGTGCGCATGCGCTCCGCTGCCTCGACCACCGCCGGGTGGTCGAGCGCAAGGCGCGGCTCGTCGAGGAGGAGGCTGTCGAGCGATTCCACCTGGAGCATGAGGCGGCTGCCGCCGTCCGGGTGGACGTTCCCGGGCGCCGCGTAGACCACGTGGCGGAGGCACACGGGTGCGGGTGCCGTGGTCATGAGCACGCCCGGGACGCGTTCCATCGGCAGGGAGACGCCGGCCAGGGCCGCGATCCGGCCGGCCTCCGGTCCGGCAGCGTCGACGATCACGTCGGCGTCCAGCCGGCGGCCGTCGGCGAGTACCACCGCCTCGATCACGTCCCCGGATCGTGGCAGCCCCACGACCTCGTCGCGAACGAGCGCGACGCCGTACCGGCGCGTGGCCGCCTCGAGCGCCCCGTGGGCGAAGGCAACCGGGTCCACCCAGCCGGCGCGGTCGATGCGGTAGACCTCGGGCACGGCCTCGGGGTCGATCCACAGGTCCGGCTCGAGCTCGCGCATGACCTGCTCCGGCGTGAGGGTGTCGATCCGCATCCCCCAGCCGCGCAGCTGGCGCACGAGATCCCGGAGCGCGGAGAGACTGCCCCCGTCGGCCGCCTCCGCCCAGTGGAGCGATCCGCCGACCCACGCCCAGTGGGCATCGAGCTCGTCCGCCAGCGCCTCGTGATCCCTGATCGACATGACGTTGAGGCGCTGGTAGGAGCGCGGCGTCTTGAAGGTCCCGTTGATGTATCCGAAGGAGTTGCCCGTCGTCCCGGCACCGGGGTAGGCGCGGTCCACGACCGTCACCTGGGCGCCGGACTGCGCCAGCCGGTAGCCCAGCGCGGAGCCGATGACCCCGCCGCCGATGACGACGACACGCGCGTCACGCAGGTAGTCCGAGGCGACCATCGGGTCCTCCTATGCTCCGTGGGTGGGGGCCGCATCCCGGGATCGCCGGGATCGGGGTTGCGGACAGTAGGCTGAACGGACACACTGGCAGTCGGGCGATGCAGGGGGAAGGACGGCGTGGTGCTCGAAGGCGTCCGGGTCGAGCGGCAGACGGTCGCCGCGCAGGTGGCCGAGGAACTCAAGGCGCGCATCCTGGCGGGCGACATCCGGCCGGGCACCGCGCTGACCGAGGAGGCCCTCGCGCGGTCCATCCGGGTCGCGCGGAGCACCGTCCGCGAGGCGCTGGCGCACCTCGTGTCCGAGGGACTCGTCACCCGCAGCGCGTCGACCCGCGTCCTGCACGTCACGCGCCTCACCGAGGACGACGTCCGCGACATCTATGCGGCGCGGCGGGTCATCGAGCTGGCGGCCGTCGACGCATCTCCGGGGGCACCGCCCGAGGCGATCGAGGCGCTCCGTGCAGCCGTCGAGGCGTACGGACGCACGGTGGAGACCGGCGATCGGTCCCGGCTCGTGGAGGCGGACATGCGCTGCCACACCGCGGTCGTCGGCCTGCTCGGTTCGCGCCATCTCGCCGACCTGTACGCCGCGCTCCTGGCCAAGCTCCGGCTCGCGGAGGCGCTCGCCGAGCAGCCGGACGAGGCGCCGGCGATCGAGGCGCGCCACCGGGACTTCGTCGCCCGACTGGAGAGCGGAGACGTGCTGGAGGCGCGGGAGCAGCTGTGCGCGCGGCTGGCCGCGGCCGAGGAGGAGCTCGTCGGCGTCGTGCGGGCGGGCGGCTGACGCGGACCGGGAGCCCATCCTCACAGCACCTTGCCGAGGAAGGCCTGCGTGCGCTCGTGCTGCGGGTGGGCCAGCACGGTGCGCGGATCGCCGGACTCGACGACCACGCCGTCGTCCATGAAGACCAGCGCGTCGCCGACCTCGCGGGCGAACCCCATCTCGTGGGTGACCACGACCATGGTCATCCCGCTGCGCGCGAGATCGCGCATCACGTCGAGCACCTCGCCGACGAGCTCGGGGTCGAGGGCGGAGGTCGGTTCGTCGAAGAGCATCAGCTTGGGCTGCATGGCGAGCGCGCGGGCGATCGCCACCCGCTGCTGCTGCCCGCCGGAGAGCTGGGCGGGATAGGCGTCGAGCTTGTCGGAGAGCCCCACGCGGTCGAGCAGCTCCCGGGCGCGTGCGACGGCCACGCCGCGGGGCTCGCGCTTGACGCCGATCGGCGCCTCGATGACGTTCTCGAGGACGGTCCAGTGGGGGAAGAGGTTGAACCGCTGGAACACCATGCCGACCTCGGCGCGCTTGCGGGCGATCTCCCGCTCGCTCAGCTCGTGGAGCCGGTCGCCGCGCTGCACGTACCCGACGAGTTCCCCGTCCACCCAGAGCCGGCCGCGGTCGATCTTCTCCAGGTGGTTGATGCAGCGCAGCAGCGTCGACTTGCCGGAGCCGGACGGCCCGATGATGCAGAGCACCTCGCCCGGCGCGACCTCGAGGTCGATGCCCTTGAGCACCTCGAGCCGCCCGAACGACTTGTGCACGGCCTCCGCCCGCACCATCGGCGTGTCGCTCATCGGTCCTCCGAGCGGGGCAGCCGGAGCACCCGCCGGCCGAGCCTCCGCGGGGCGCCGGCGCCCCGTCCCTGGCTGCCGGAGGTGCCGAAGCCCCGGCGGAAGTGACGCTCCACGAACACCTGGCCCACGGTCAGCACGGACGTGACGAGCAGGTACCACAGGCTGGCCACGATGAGGAGCGGGATGGTCCGGTAGTTGACGGCGTAGATGAGCTGGGCGGCGTAGAGGAGCTCGGTGTACGCGATCACGCTGACGAGCGAGGTCGTCTTGAGCATGCCGATCGTCTCGTTGCCCGTCGGCGGGATGATCACGCGCATCGCCTGCGGCAGCACCACGCGGCGCAGCGTGCGCAGACGGGTCATGCCGAGCGCGAGCGCCGCCTCCGTCTGCCCGACGTCGACGGAGAGCAGCCCGGCCCGGACGATCTCCGCCATGTACGCGGCCTCGTTGAGGCCCAGCGCGAGGATCGCCGCCACGAACGGCGAGATGAGGGCGTTGGCGTTGAGGGTCACGAGCGTGGGCCCGAACGGGATCCCGATCCCGAGCGTCGGGTAGAGCGCCGAGATGTTGAACCAGAAGATGATCTGGACGAGCAGCGGCGTCCCGCGGAAGAAGAAGACGTACGCCTGGCTGGCCCACGACACCAGCGGGTTCCCGGACACGCGCATGACCGCCAGCACGATGCCGAGCGAGACGCCCACGACCATCGCGACGATGGTCAGCAGGAACGTGTTGACGAGCCCATGGAGGATCTGGGGCGAGGTGAACCAGTGCGCCACCACGTCCCACTCGAAGCGTGGGTTCGTGAGCAGCGACTGGAGGACGGCGAGCGCGAGGACGACGACGACCACCGAGGCGACCCAGCGCCCCAGGTGACGGGTGGGCACGGCCTGGATGGCATCGGCCGTGCCCGTTTCCGCGCCCGTCATCGAAGACGACCGCGCCCGCCGCGCGCGGCCCCTGTCGGCACCGCTACTGGAGGGCGCCGTTGATCGCGGACGAACTGATGGCGATGCTCTGCAGGCCCCACTTGTCGATGATGGCCTTGTACGTCCCGTTCGCCATCAGTTCCTGGATCGCCTGGTGGATGGGATCGAGGAGCCCGCTGCCCTTGGGGATCGCCACGCCGCCCGGGTTGGCGTTGCGCACGACCGGGCCCGCGACCTCGAACTTGCCGGGCTGCTGCGTTGCCGCGTAATCGAGCGTCACGGCGTCGGCCAGCACGGCGTCCACGCGGCCGCTCGCGAGCGCGAGCAGGGTCGAGTTGGCGTCCTTGAACGCCTCGACGACCGGGGCGGGCTTCCCCGCCTTCTGGCACGCGGTGGCATCGGCCGGCAGCATCGTGGTCTGCTGCAGGGTGCCGCGCTCCACGGCGACCTTCGCCCCGCACAGGGAGTTCGTCGCGAGGTGCCTGGGGTTGCCGGTCGGCACGGCGATCGCGCTGCCGTTCCAGTAGTACGTCACGAAGTCGACGACCTGCTGCCGGGCCTTCGTGTCGCCGATGGACGACATGGCGATGTCGTACTTGTTGGCGGCCAGTCCGGGGATGATCTCGTCGAAGGTGACGTTGGTCATCTGGACCTTCAGCCCGAGCACGGCCCCGATGGCCTGTGCCATGTCCGCATCGAAGCCGACCACCGTCGTGCCGTTCGAGGCGAACGACTCGAACGGGGGATACGAGACGTCGCTCGCCACCACGAGCGTGCCCCTGGAGCGGACCGCGGCCGGGACGGTCGCGGCGATGGTCGGGTTCTCGCTCACGGCCGGCAGCGGGCTGCCCAGCGCGACGGCGGAGGCCGCGGCGCTGGCGGCGGGAGCGGCCGCGCTTGCCGCCGCGGATGGTGCCGACGAGGCGGCGGCCGGCGCACTCGCCGCGGCACTGGCGGCCGTGCTGGCGGCCGGGGCGGCGCTGGTCGCGGCGGAAGACGGTGCGACCGTGCCCGAGCATGCGGCGAGCGCGACGGTGAGCGCGCTCAGGGGGAGCACCCAGAACAGGCGATGGGAGAGACGAGACATCGGCTGACCCCTGCTTCCTCCTCCGGCCGCACGCGGGCAGCCTCGGGCCACCTCGCCGCCGGAGTCGGGGGACTGTCGGCAGCTGTCTGACTGTCGGAGTATCAGTATGGGCCAAACGGCCTGTCAAGTCCATGACGAGTGGGCCCGCGTCTCCGCGCCGCGCCCGCCGACGCAGGCGTCCACCGGCCCGGTGTCCCGTGCCTCCCGGGCAGCCCGCCCCCACCGAACGCCGCGAGGCGCGTTTCAGGAGGATCGGCCCTATGGGCTTCGAGCCCGTCAGGCGCATCGTGATGTACATCCAGTCAAGCGGTGTGCGTGACGCGGCCGCGGTCGACGGCACCCAGATCACGGCCTGGCGCAGGCGGCTGAACAGGAACCTGGGCGTGTAGCCACGTCTACCCGGGGGCCCGGGGTCCGAGGAACGGAGGACCCCATCATGGGACACGGTTTCGCTGTTGGTGTACCCCACGGTCGCGCCGGCAACCGCATGCTCGCGGGACTCGCGGCGAGCGCCCTGCTGGTTCCCGGCTCGGCGCTCATGTTCGCACCGCGCGCGCTGGCCGCCGTGTCCTGCGATGGGTTCAGCGCTTCGGTCGCCGGCAGCTACGCGTGCACCGTGCCCGCAGGCGTTCAGACGCTTGCGTTCACCGCCGTAGGGGCCAATGGTGGGAGCGGGGGCACCAGCTACGGTGGAAACGGTGGTGGGAAGGGCGCGGCGATCACCGGGCTCCTGACCGTCTCCCCGGGTGATGTCCTGTCGATCATGGTCGGCGGGAACGGCCAGGACTCGCCGTACGGCGGCGCGGGTGGCGGGGGCTGGTCCAGCATCGCCACGGCCGCAGGCCCGCTCGTCATCGCGGGCGGCGGAGGCGGCGGTGGTGGTGGCGCCGCCGACGTCAGCGCAGGAGGGAATGGCGGCATCTCCGGCACCAGCGGGGGCGGTGCGGGGAGCAGCGCGCAGGGAGCGCCCGGGGGCAGCGGCGGCACGGCAGGGACCGGCGGAGTCGGAGGCAACCCCGGCAACGCAGCCGGTGGAGCAGGTGGCAACGTCGGCGCGAATGGCGGCGCGGGTGACACGGACTGGAGTACCGGCGGTGGCGGCGCCGGGTGGGGGACGGACACGACGGGCGGCACCAGCAATGGGAGCTATGTTGGCGGCTACGCCGGAGGCGGCGAGAGCGGCTATCAGGGCGGCGGTGGTGGTGGCGGCTACGGTGGTGGTGGCGGTGGTGGAACAGGAGGCAGCGGTACGTACGGGACCGGCGGCGGTGGTGGCAGCAGCCTGATCCCGGCGGGAAGCTCGGCAGGGCTGTCGATCGGCGCGGCGCGCGTGTCCCTCTCGGCCGTGACCAGCAACACCGTCCCCGGACCGGCCATCCTGGCCACGCCGACGCAGGGCGATCGATCGCTCGCGCTGAACTGGACGGTGCCGTTGAACGACGGCGGATCGACGATCACCGGCTACAACGTGTACGAGGGCACCAGCGCTGGCGGCGAGTCGTCGACGCCGGCAAACGGCGGCACGCTCATCACTGCGACGGACTCCACCATCACCGGCCTGACTCCGGGCACCATCTACTGGTTCATCGTCAAGGCCGTGAACGCGAACGGCGAGGGCGCGGCCTCGAACGAAGTGTCGGCGACGGCCGCGACCGTCCCGGGCGCGCCCACCATCAACTCCACGACGGTGGATTACGTGGACGGTGGCGGCGTGACGTTCTGCTGGAGCGCAGCCGCCGCCAACGGATCGTCGCTCACCCAGTACAACATCTATAAGGGCACGAGTCCTGGCGGCGAGACGTTCGCCGGTTCCTACACGCCTGGCACCACCTGTGGCGGCCTGAACGGCCTCACGAACGGTACGCAGTACTACTTCTACGTCACGGGGGTGAACGGGATCGGCGAAGGCGCCGCCTCGAACGAGGTGACGGCGATGCCGTGGAAGGGAACGCCGACGGTCCCCGACGCGCCGACGATGGACGCGCCGGGCGCGGGAAACGGCCAGGTCGCGCTCTCCTGGTCGATGCCCTCGTCCAACGGCGGCTCGGCCATTCTCGGCTACAACGTGTACCAGGGCACCAGCCAGGGCGGTGAGTCGTCGACGCCGCTGAACGCGGCGCCGATCACGGGCACGAGCACCACGGTCAGCGGGCTCGCCAACGGCACGACCTACTACTTCACCGTCACCGCCGTGAACGCGAACGGCGAGAGCCTGCCCTCCAACGAGGTGGCGGCCCGGCCGAGGGCGCCGAGCCCGCCCCTCGCCCCGCAGCTCGCGCTGGCGGTCAGCGCCGACCCGGCCACGCTCGTGGGACCGGGCAGCGTGACGTTCACCTACACGCTGACGAACCCCGGGGCGGTTCCCCTCGTCGGCGTGAGCGTCGGCGACAGCCTGTGCACGCCGGCCTACGTGGCGGGCGACGCGAACGGCGACGGGATCCTGGAGCCCGGCGAGAGCTGGACGTACCGCTGCACGGCGACGCTCGGCGCGACCGGCGCCGACGCGGCGCAGGCGAAGGGCAGCGGCAACGGCATGGGCGTGAGCGCCGCGGCGTCCGTCGTCGTCACGGTCACGCCGCGGGTGCTCACCCCGGTCTCGCTCGTCGACGGCATCGCCGCCGGGGTGAACCGCGGCACGAGCGGCTTCGGCACGCGCAGCCTCGTCGTGCCCGAGGGCTCGTACATCACCGTCCTCGGCCGGACCAGCCCGAACCTGGCCGGCTCGATCGTCCAGGTCTGGGTCCGCTCGAAGACCGGCGAGTGGCACCGGATCACCTCGCGCCTCGTGGCCGCCGACGGCACCGTCCACTACTTCGCGCGGGTCTCCGCCTGGACCGGCTACTGGCTCCGCTTCGCCGGGAACGACACGGACGCGCCGGCCGCCAGCCACGGGCGAATCGCCACCGTGCGCTGATCGGCGCACGCCCACGGCCCCGACCCGACGGGCCTGCCGGACGACCGGCGGGCCCGAGGATCCCGTCGGGAGGGACCGCCTCACCGTCGCCAGCGCATGCTCGTCCATTCGGACACCGAATACTCCAGCTGGCTCTATAGTCCGCTCTGCTGGATCATGGGTCCGCCGGGCCCGCAGCGCCCGCGTCGGGCCTGCGGTCGGCCGCGGCGCCGCGCCTGTCACCGAGGTGCTGAGGATGAGCTCGCTTCCGCCACTCGAACCGCTCGACCCGACCACGACGGCGCTCGTGGTGATCGACCTGCAGCGGGGGATCGCCGGCGCCCCGACGGCGCCCCTGGCCGCGACGGAGGTCATCGGCAACGCCCGTCGCCTGGCCGGGGCATGCCGCGAGGCAGGGGCGCTCGTCGTGCTCGTGCGGGTCACACCTTCGCCGGACGGACGCGATGCGCTGCATCCGGTCGTCGACGCCCCCGTGAGCTGGCAGGGTGCACGGCCGGCCGACTGGGCCGAGATCGTCCCGGAGATGGGACCGGAGCCCGGCGACCTCGTCATCACGAAGCGCCAGTGGGGCGCGTTCTACGGGACCGAGCTCGACCTCCAGCTGCGACGCCGCGGGATCACGACGATCGTCATGGCGGGCATCAGCACCGACGCCGGGGTGGAGTCGACGGCCCGCGATGCGTACGAACGCGGCTACGCGCAGGTCTTCGCGGTCGATGCCATGACCGCGCGGTCGGCCGAGAGCCACGCCCGCACCGTGACGCACATCCTGCCCAGGATCGGGCGCGTCCGCCCGACCGACGAGATCGTCGCCGCCCTCCGCGGGGGCGGGACACCGGCGGCCGGCTGACCGACGGATGCGCCGCGACCGGGCACCCCGGCATCGGACGGCCGCGATCGGTGCCCGGTCACGGTGCCCAGCCCACGCTGTGAGGCACGCGCGACGGCGTCCGGACCGGCCGGAGTGCCCCCGGGAACATCGGCGAGCGAACCTGACCCCGCTACAGTGAGATCTGCAGTCGCCTGACCCGGAGAGGAGGGGACAGGATGGCGTCGTTGCCCGGCGAGGCACGGGCGGAGCTGCGGGTCAGGATGGGCCTGCGCGACCTGAGCGCGATGACGGCCTACTGGCTCGGGCTGTCGGTCACCTGGGGCGCCCTGACGACCGTGGTCCTGCCGCGACTGGTCGAGCAGGCGGTGCCGGCGGCCATCAAGACCTCCGCGCTGTCGCTGATCGCGGCGCTGCAGGCGCTCATGTCGATCGTCGTGCAGCCGATGAGCGGCGCGGCGAGCGACCACCTGGTGACGCCCTGGGGCCGGCGACGACCGCTCATGGTGGTCGGGGTTGCCGCGCAGACCGTGCTGATCCTGCTCCTCGTCGTCACCCACGCGTACCTGGCGATCCTCGTCGCGATGCTGGCGATCGAGCTCGCCTCGAACACGGCCCAGGGCCCCTACCAGGGCCTGCTCCCCGACATGGTCCCGCCGGGCGAGCGCGGCCTCGCCTCGGGCTTCATCGGGGCCGGGAACCTGGCCGGGAACGTCATCGGGGTGGCGGTGGGCGGCGTCGCGCTGGCGCTGGGTGACGTGGGGCTCGCGGTGATCTTCTCGGCCGGGTCGATCCTCGTGGGCAGCCTCGTCACCGTGGTGGCGATGCACGAGACGGAGGGCCGTTCGGGCGCGGGACGTGCCGAGGCGGTCGACTGGGCCCGCGAGCTGCTGCACCTCGGGCGGTGGACGGCCCCGGTCCGGCAGATCGTCCTCGAGGTGTGGGGCCGCGACGTCCTCGAGCACCGCGACTACCTGTGGCTGCTCGGGTCGCGCCTGGCGATCCTCATGGCGGCAGGCACGCTCCAGCCGTTCGCGTACTACTACCTGGAGGACACCCTGCACCTCGGCACGAACGCCGGGCTCGCGTTCGCGCCGCTGGGTGCCGTGGTCGCGCTCGTGGCGCTCTTCTCGGCGATCCCGGGCGGCGCGCTGACCGCGCGCTGGGGACGTGTCAGCACGGTCGCGTTGAGCGCCGTCAGCGGGACGATCGGGACGCTCCTCTTCGCGCTGGCCCCCAACTACCCCGTGCTCTTCCTCATCGTCATCCCCTTCGGGATCGCGCTCGGCATCTTCCTCTCCGCCGACTGGGCACTGCTCACGGACGTGGCGCCGCTCGACCAGGCGGGCCGCTACCTGGGGCTCTCGAACACCGTGACCGCCGGCGCGGGCGTGCTCGCCGTGGCCGTCGGTGGTCCGATCGCGGACCTGGTCAACCGCTACCAGTTCGGCCTGGGGTACCGGGCGGTCTTCCTGGTCGCCGCGCTGGAGTTCGCCGTCGGCGCCTGGAGCGTGCTGCACGTCCACGAACCCCGCACCGGCACGGCCGCCGGCCCGGGCGGCGCTCCTCCGGGGATCGCCGGTCCCTGAGGCGGGCTCGACGGCTCGGTCGCGACGGCACGAACGGAGATCGGAGGCAGTCATGCGGGTCGACGAACTGCGGACCCTCTTCGAGTACAACGCCGCCGCGAACGAGCGGGTGCTGGCGAGCGCGGCCCGGATCGCCCCGGGCGACCTGGTCGCGCCGGCGGCGGTCAGCCACGGCAGCCTCCTCGGCACCCTGGCGCACGTCTACGCGGCCGAGTGGGTCTGGCGGATGCGTGTCGAGGAGGGCCGTTCTCCGGCGGCGCTGCCGACGGTTGCCGACGTCCCCGCGCTCGAGGCCGTGCACGAGCGCCTAGCGTCGGAGGACCGGGCCTGGGCTGAGCTCCTCGCCCGCTGCTCCGACGAGGATCTCGACCGCCCGGTGCGCTACGCGAACACGCGCGGGACGGCCTTCGAGACGCCGCTGTGGCAGATCGCGCTGCACGTCGTGAACCACGGAACGCAGTTCCGCGCGGAGGCCGCCGTGCTCCTGACGCAGCGCGGCGTCTCGCCGGGCGATCTCGACCTGATCGCGTATCTGCGCAGCCTGCCGGCACCGTCCTGACCATCGGCCAGCCGGTGGACGAATGCGATGGCGTGCCGCCGGCCCGAGAGCGCTCCGCATCGTTCCGGCCGATATGCTTCATCCTTCAGGCACTGGTTCGTTCGATCGGGGGGACCGCAGGTGAACATCCGCTGGGTCGGTCTCGTGCTCGCAGCGGGCCTCGCCGTGGCAGGCTGCGCGGCGACGACCGGGGCGACCGCATCGCCGCCCGCAGCCGCTGCATCTGCCTCCGCCGCGGCAGCCGCATCCTCGCCCGCCTATCCCGCGGCATCGGCCGGGGCGTCTGCGGCGGTGTCCGGCACGGTGGCCACCGCGTCGGCCAACGGCGTCGGCCCGTTCCTGACCGGGGCGGGCGGCCGAACGCTCTACGTGCTGTCGACCGACGGGACGGACACGTCCGCGTGCACGGGCGCGTGCACGTCGGTCTGGCCGCCGTTCACCGTGCCCGCGGGCACGACACCGACCGCCGGTGCCGGGGTCACGGGCACGCTCGGCACGTTCACCCGCCCCGGCGGCGCCACGCAGGTGGCGTACGACGGGCACCCGCTCTACTACTTCGCCGGCGACAGCGCTTCGGGAGAGACGAACGGCCAGGGTCTGCAGGACACGTGGGGCGTCTGGCACGTCGCGCTCGCCGCCGGTGCTGCGGCGGGCACCACGCCCGGGGCTTCTGCCCCAGCCAGCCCCGCGTCGTCCGGCTACGGGACCGGGTACTGATCGGCGCGATCCTCCCGGGCCGTCGGATGCGCGGCTGCGGCTATTTGGGCGCCGTCACCGTCACCGAGCTTCGAACGTTGGCGGTCGCGTCGTACGTGTAGCCGTTCGCGCTGACGCCGCCGACGGTGTACGTGGCCGACGCCGTCTTCTTGTTCATGGTCGTGATGAACGAGCACGACGCCGTCGAGCCAGTCGTCGTGCAGCCGGCGGAGACGCCGGTCGACCAGGTGCCAGTCACCGTGGCGCCGGAGACGGCGGTCCCGTAGGCGTCGGCCGTCGAGACCGTGACCGTCGCGATCCAGCCGCTCTTCTTGACCGCCGCGGTCGCCGACAGGGCCGAGACGTGGACCGTCGGCACGGCGCTCGGCGCCGTCACGGTCACGTCCTGGCTCGTCGTCCCGGGCTGCCCCGCCGTGTCGGTGACGGTGAGCGTGACCTGGTACGTCCCGGCAGCGCCGTAGGTGTGGTCCGCGGTCGGGTTGCTGCCGCTGGACGCCTCACCGTCGCCGAACGACCACGCGTACGAGACGATTCCCTGGTCGTCCTTCGACGCCGATCCGTCGAAGCTGCAAACCAGATCGGCGCAGTCGGTCGTGAACGCCGCCGTCGGCGGGGTGTCGGTGACGGGCCCGCCGTGCGGCCAGTAGCCGGCCGCCCAGCTCACCGCGGCGAGCTTGGCCTGCCCCGCGATCGACGGGTGGAAGTAGTCGCCCGCGACGTCCGCCGTCGTGAACGTGACGCCGTACACCGCGTTGCCGTCGAAGTGGCAGCGCGGGGTGGCGGCGCAGACCTGCTCGAGCTGCGTGTTGAAATCGACGTTGCGCTGCGCCACCGCGGCGCGCCGCTGGACGTCCGTCGTCGCCGTCGAGGTCGGGTTGGCCAGCAGCGACTGGCAGATGCCGCCCAGGCTCCAGATGGTCCGCGCCCACCAGTTGGAGTGGAAGAGCTCCCACAGCTGGTACACGCGCGGAATGCTCACCACGTAGATGTTCGTGCCCGGTGACGCGACGGCGAAGGCGTTCATCGCGCTCTCGAACTGGTTGCGGAAATCCGTCACCGGGGTCATCTGGGCGATGGTGTCCGTGCACAGGTCGTTGCCGCCGATCAGGACCGTCAGGTAGCCGGGCTGCAGGCCCGCGACGCCCGCCAGCTGGCCCGCGAGATCGGCCATCTTCGCGCCGCTGACCGAG
>JAJYGO010000061.1 GCA_021785115.1 Chloroflexota bacterium
GGGCGCCTCACCCGCGGGCTGACCCCCTACCAGGCGCTCGTCGGGGCGCGCAAGATGAGGCCGAGATGACCGAGATGCGTCGCCACATCTCGGGGGCTGTTCAGGCTAGGGGAGGCGCCGCCACGCCCCCGGGCCGTGACCGGGCCACCAGCTGGCCCGCGGGGGTCGCCGGCCTGGCGCCGCGATATCCGGACGGAGCGCGCGAGACCGAGCGGGAACTACGGCGCGGCGACGTGGTCCGCCCAGCGGAAGGCGGGCGCGTAGCCGAGCACGCGACGCGCATGCTCGATGGACAGCAGCGTCTCGCGGCCGTGCAGCTCCCGGCGCAGCGGCACCTGCGGGAAGACTTCGGCCATCAGGTCCGCGGAGTCGCGGGGCATCACCGTGTCGTCCGCGGCGACGATGCAGACGTCGGCGCCCGAGACGTCGGCCGTGAGCCCGAGCCTGCACGCCTGCGCGACGTCGCGCGCGTCCACGTAGCCCCACAGGTTCCACTTGCGCAGCCGGGCATCGCCCCAGTAGGTGGGGAACGCGGCGTAGTCGCCGGGCTCCATGATGTTCGAGATGCGCAGGCCGACGTGCGGCACGCCCGTCCGGCGCGCGAACTGGACGGCCATCGCCTCGCCGGCCAGCTTCGACAGGGCGTATGAGCTCTCCGGCCGCGGCTCGATGGTCTCGTCGACGGGGGCGAACTGCGGCGGCGTGTCGAACGGCAGCCCGAGGACGGTCTCGCTCGACGCCCAGACCACGCGCCGGAGGCCGTTCGCCTCCGCGGCGGCGAACACGTTGTACGTGGACGTGGCGTTGATCCGGAACGTGTCCGCGGCGGGGCGGATGCCCGGGGCGGGGATGGCCGCGAGGTGGACCACGGCGTCGGCGCCGGCGAGGACCTCGACCGCCTGGCCGTAGTCGGTCAGGTCGGCGATGCGGCACCGATCGTCCCACTCCCACGGGTCGTGCCGCAGGTCCACCGACAGGACGGTGTGACCGTGCTCCCGCAGATCGCGCACCACCCAGCGACCCGCCTTGCCGTTGCCCCCCGTGACCACGATCCGCACGCCTGCACCTCCTCAGCCTGTCGTGCGCCATTGTGGCGCGGCCCGGGAACGGAAGGCGGCGGACCGGGGTCGCCGGCCCGCCGCCCGCCGCCGTCCGGCGACCGCCGGTCAGTCGATCAGGAACGACACCTGCACATTGATGGTGACGTCGGTCGAACCGGGCTGGACCGGGGTGGCCACCTTGTCGGCGGCGCCGCCCGCCGCCATGTTCGAGTAGCTCGGCGCGTACCAGACGGGCGTCGAGACCTGCTCGGACACCGACGCCACGCCGGTGATGGCGAGGCCGAGCGCCTGGGCGTACACGTCCGCCTTCGCCCGGGCGTCCTTGGCGGCCGCGACTCGGGCCTGGGCCTCGAGCGCCGTCCGGTCCGCCACGTCGAAGCTGATCCCGTCGACGGAGGTCGCGCCCGCGGACACCGCGTTGTCCACGACGTCGGAGAGCTGGCTCAGGTCGCGAACGGTGACCGCGACCTGGTTCGTCAGCTGGTACCCGCGCAGCACCCGGCTGCCGTTGGCCGGGTAGTCGTACACCGCGGCCAGCGAGACCTGGGTGGTCTGGATGTCCTTGTCGGCCACGCCCAGCTTCTTGACCGCGGCCACGACGCCGGACATCGCCGTCGCGGCGGCGTCCCGGGCGGCCTTCGCCGTCGGCTTCAGGATCTGGACGCCGAGCTGCACGTGGGCGAGGTCCGGCGTGACCGTGACCTTGCCCTCGCCCCCGACGGTGATCGTGTGCTCCGGCGCCGTCGTGTAGCCGGTGGTTGCGCTCGGGCTTGCGTACTGGTGCTGTGCGGTCACGCCGGCGAGGACCGGACCGGCCACGAGGCCCACGGCCAGGGCGGCCGCGGCCACGATCGCGAACCGGATCCCGGTGGAGCGGCGGCCGCCGCCGGAGGTGGAGGTGTCCATCGAAGCTGCCCCTGTGCATCCGGCCCCGGTTCCGTTGACCGGCGGGGCCCGTCCGGCCATCCGCCGCCCAGACGCCGGGCCGGGCCGTCCGGTTTCCTCGCGCTTTCGGGGGACGGCGAGCGCGCACGGGCGACGGCGACTCTGCTAGGGTCCGAAGCGGCGTCGCGACGGAAGGCCGGGCGCCGAGATCGCAGGGGGTGGCGGCATGCGGGACCCGGCGGAAGCGCTGGTCGAGGAGCGAGTCCGCGCCGCGCTGCCCGCCGAGGCGCGCGCCTACGCCAACGTCCGGATGCTCGCCCGGACGCGGCCCGCCGGCCCCGCCCACGACGGCGAGGCGGATCTGGTGGTGCTCCACCCGGAGCACGGCCTGCTCGTGATCGAGGTGAAGGGCGGCGAGCCGAGCCGAGACGCGCAGGGGCGGTGGTATGCCGGCGGCCGGCTGCTCGAGCGCTCGCCGTTCGCCCAGGCCGAGGCCGCCAAGCACGACCTCGTCCGGGGCATCGAGGGCCTTCCCGAGTGGCCGACGGGCCGGCCGATGCGGGCGGGCCACGCGGTCGCGTTCCCGCACGCGGACCTGGCCACCCTGCCCCGCGGGCACGCCCTCCTGGGGCCCGACGCCGCCCGCTCGATCGTGCTCGACGCCGCGGCCCTGGAGTCGCCCGCCGCCACGAGGGCGGCGCTGGAGCGGGCCTGGGCGATCTGGACGGCAGACGGCTCGAAGGGGGATCGGCTTGATCCTCCCCTGTTCTCGGCGGTCGACGCCTACCTGGCGCCGACGGTCGCCCTCCACCGCCTGGTCCGGCGCGACGTGGACGAGGCGAGGGACCGTCTGGTCGAGGCGTCGCGCGCGCAGCTGTACGCGCTCAACGTCGCCCGGTCCCTCCGCCGCGTGTCGGTGGTGGGGCCGGCGGGCAGCGGCAAGAGCCTGGTCGCGGTGGAGAAGGCGCGGCGGCTGGCCCGCGAGGGCTTCCGCACCCTGTACCTGTGCTTCAACGCGCCGCTCGCCACGAGCGTGCTCCGCGAGGTGGCCGAGGACGACCGCCCGCCGGCGCTGCGGCCGCTGGTCCACACGTTCCACGGCCTGTGCGAGACCCTCGGCCGGACCGCCGGCACGCTGCCCGACAAGCCGTCGGCCGGAGGGGCGGCGCTGTCCGAGTGGTTCGCCCGCCTGCCGGCCGCGCTCGACGCGGCGATCGGCCGCCTGCCGGACGAGCGGTTCCACGCGATCGTGGTGGACGAGGGTCAGGACTTCGAGCCCGGCTGGCTGCTGTCGCTCGAGTTCCTGTTCCAGACGCCCGAGGACGGCGTGCTGTGGGTGTTCCACGACCCGGGCCAGGCGCTCTACCGCGACGATGCGGTCTCGAGCCTGACCGGCCTCGATACGCTGGCGATGCCGGAGGATTTCCGCTCGCCGGCGCCCGTGGCCGAGCTGGCGGCGCACTTCTACCACGGTCCCGAGCCGCCGATCCCATTCGGCGCTGCAGGGTCCGAGCCCGTCATCGAGACGGCGGCGCCCGGCTCGGCCACGGTTGACGCCGTCCGGCGCCACCTCCACCGCCTCGTGCACGACGAGGGCGTTCGCCCCTGGGACGTGGCCGTGCTCAGCGGGACGTCGTCGGCCAGGAGCCTCGTCTGGCGTCAGCGGCGGTTCGGCAACCTCGAGCTCTGGAACGGAGCCGTGGACGCCGACGGGGTGTCGCTCGGGTACGCGGCGGCGGAGGTGCCCGAGGAACCCAAGGACGACGGCGTCGTCCTGTTCGAGACGGTCCGGCGGTTCAAGGGCCTGGAGCGCCCCGTGGTGATCCTGTGCGAGCTCCCGGCCGAGGGACGGCGGGTGGACGAGCTCCTGTACACGGCGCTCACCCGCGCCACGGCGCACCTCGTGGTCGTCGCCCCGCCCGCGCTCGCGGACCGGCTGGCGGCCGCGCGGGGCTCGTGACACGCAAGCTGGCACGCGGTTGGCGATGATGGGCGGCAGATGACCGAGCCCCTCGCCGCCCGTCCCGCCAACCCGACCCTGCTGCCCACGCCCGAGCAGCGGCGGATCATCGAGGCGCCCGACGGGCCCGTCGTCGTCATCGCCGGGGCCGGCACGGGGAAGACCGGCGTCATCGCGGAGCGGGTCCGCTGGCTGCTGGATACGTACGGGCGCCGCGCCCCGGGAGCCGGCGGCTGGATCGGGGCGGAGCCGGGGGATCGGCACGGCAACCCGTTCACGGGGCCGCTCGCGCCCGAGCAGCTGCTCGTGCTGACCTACAACGTGAAGGCGGCCGCGGAGCTGGCGGAGCGGCTGGACGCGGCGGTGGGCCCGGCGACCCGCGCGCGCATGACGGTCAGCAACTTCCACAGCTTCTGCCAGCACGTCCTGACCGAGAGCGCCGCCGACGCCGGCCTGCCGGCGGTCCTGGAGGTGCTCGACGGGCCCGCCCAGCTGCTCGTCCTGCGAGACCTGCGGCCGGAGCTCGGACTGCGCTACTACAGCGATCCCTCCTTCAAGGGGCTGGTGGACTTCATCAACCGGGCCAAGGACGAGCTGGCCACGCCCGAGGATGTGGCCCGGTTCGCCGATGCGGAGCGCCAGGAGTACGAGCGGCGATACGGCGGGCGCTTCGCCGACGTGGAGGCGCGCCTGCTGGCGGCCGGAATCCTCGAGCCGGTGCGCGCGGTCCAGCGGGCGTACGCCGCGACCCGGGCCGCCGAGCGGGCCGAGGAGCTGGGCCTGCCGGCCCGGGCGTCGAGGCCCGACGACCCGGCCCGGATCGCGGAGCGGGAGGCCCGGCGGACGATGGCCGGGGACGGGACGGCGCGGCCGATGGCCTGGTTCGCCGCCCAGGACGCACCGCGAATCCTCGCGCTCGCCGAGACCTATGAACGCGACGGTGCGGCGCTCGAGGTGCTGCGGCTGCGGGAGCTGGCCTCGGTCTACGCGGTCTACCAGGGCGAGCTGGCGCGGCGGGACGCGCTGGACTTCGGGGAGCAGATCGCGCTCACGGCCGGTCTGTTCAAGCGTCGCCCCAACGTCCTCCGCCGCTGGCAGCGCCAGTACCGCTACATCCTGGTGGACGAGTTCCAGGACGCCAACGTCGCGCAGATCGAGCTGGTGGAGATGCTGGGCCGCACGCCGGACCGGCCCGACAACGTCATGGTCGTGGGCGACGACGACCAGTCGATCTACCGGTTCCGCGGCGCCAGTTTCGCGGCCTTCAGCGAATTCATGGACCGCTTCGCCAGGCCGCCCGCCCACGACCCGTCCGCGCCGCCGCCCGGTCCGCCGCCGGTGCTGCGGATCCAGCGCAACTTCCGATCGGTGGACCGGGTCCTGACGCTGGCCAACCGGCTGATCGCCGGCAACTCGGTCCGCTTCGACCCGGGCAAGCGGCTCGACACCCAGCGCGAGTCCGGCGCGCCCGCGGTGCTCTACGTCTGCGCCAACGAGGAGGACCAGGCGGTCGCCATCGTGGACGCGGTGCGGGAGCTGGTGGGCCCCGGAGCCGGCCCCTCGGCCCGCCCCTGGCGCGATGTGGCGGTGCTCTACCGCAAGCACAAGCACCGCGACGCCATCATCGAACGGCTCCACGCGGAGGACATCCCGTACACCGTCGTCGGCGGGCTGGCCCTGTTCGAGACGCCGGAGATCCGGGACCTCGAGGCCGCGGTGCGCGCCATCGCCAATCCCGAGGACGATGCGGCGCTGGTGCGCCTGCTCACCGCGGGCCCGTGGCGCCTCGACGCGCTCGAGGTCCTCGCGGTCACGAGGGACGCCAACTTCGACCGTGGCCGCGTCGCCGCCTCGATCGAGCGGATGGTGGCGACCGGCGAGGCGATGCAGGACGTGCAGGACGCCGACGCGCCGTCGCCGGACCACGCGGCCACGCGGGAGCGGGCCACCCTGGTGGTGGCGGCCGACCTGCGCGCCAAGCTGCGCCGGGTCCGCGACCTGCTCGACGAGCTCAGCCCGCTGGCCTGGCGGGAGGGACCGTACACGGTGGTCGAGCGGTACCTCGAGCGGACCGGCGCCGTGCTCGACCTGCTCGCGACCGGGACGCTCGAGGCGCGCCGCGCGGTCGTGAACATCGCGAGCCTCCTGCGGTTCGCCTCGGAGTGGCAGCAGGCCAACCCGCAGCGCTCGCTGGCGGACTTCGTCGGGTACCTGGACGCCTACAAGGCGGCCGGGGGCGAGCTCCCCACCAGCGTCGAGCTCTCCGAGGACGCCGAGGGCGTGCGCCTGATGACGCTCTACCAGGCCAAAGGCCTCGAGTTCCCGGTGGTCGTGGTGCCGGACCTCGTGGACGGGGAGTGGCCCGTCAGGGAGCAGGGCGGGGGGCTGTTCCCGAGGGAGCTCCTGCGCGAGCAGGTGCCGGCCGGGGACCTCCACCTCGACGAGGAGCGCCGCCTCCTCTACGTGGCCATCACCCGGGCGCAGGACCGGCTGATCCTCGCCACGCATGAGCGCGACGGGACGCGGCAGGCGTCGCCGTTCGTGGACGAGCTGCGAGCCGGCTCCGGCGACGAGCTGCTGGTCGTGGACCGGACGCGGCGCGATGCGGCCGTGGCGCCGGCGCGCTCCGAGCCGGCCGAGGAGGGCGGCGAGGCGGACGGGGACGAGGCGGAGCTGACGGCCGCGATCGCCGAGGCGCGGCGGGTCATGCCCCTCCCGACGGCCCGCGAGCGCCGGCTCGCGCTGCGGCTGCGCGCGGCGGAGCTGGTGGGGCTGCTGGAGGGCACGGCTCCAGAGCAGCCGGAGGGTCCCGGTGCCCGGGAGGCGCTCGCGGCGCGCCTGGCCGACGTCGCGCGGAGCGCGGCGCTGCGCGCGGACCAGGCCCGGGCGGCCGGCCTGGACCCGTTGACGTTCCGCGACCTGGCGGCCGACTCGGCTGCCGGCGCGCGTCTGTTCGCGGTGGCCCCGCTGCCGCCGCGATTCTCCTACTCGTCGCTCGACGCGTACGAGCGGTGCCCGCTGATGTACGCCCTCGCCTACGTCTACCGGATCCCGGAGCCCGCCCGGCCGAGGGCACCGCTCGCGTTCGGGAGCACCGCGCACGCGGCGTTCGAGGCGTTCACGCGGGAGCGGCGCCAGCGTCTGGCGAGGGGCGAGCCCAGTCCCACCCGCGAGGACCTGGAGCAGATGTTCCGGACGCGCTGGCAGCCGCAGGCGTTCGGCGATCGTGAGACCGAGGCCGCCTTCGGGCGCAAGGTGGGCCAGCTCCTGGAGAACTTCTGGACCGGCGAGGTCGCCAGCGCCTCGGAGGCGCTCGCCGAGGAGGAGCAGTTCACGCTGGTGATCGACCCGGGGGACGGCACCCCGCCCGTGCGGATCTACGGCGAGATCGACCGGATCGACCGGCTCCCCTCCGGGGGCGTCGAGGTGATCGACTACAAGACCGGCAGCCCGCAGTCCCAGAAGAGCGTGCACGAGAACCTGCAGTTGACGATCTACGCGCTGGCCTGCCGTGACGCGCTCGGCCTGGGGACGCCCGAGCTGGTGACCCTCTACTACACCGAGCTGGGCCAGCGGATGTCCACCACCCGGACCGATGCGCAGCTCGACGCGGCGCGCGAGGAGCTGGTGGCTCGCGTCCGGCCCATCCGGGCGGGGGCGTTCCACGCCACCCCGGGCGCCGCGTGCCGCCGCTGCGACTTCACCGCGATCTGCCCGGAGCGGCTGTTGTGACCGGCCTCCCGGGTCGCGGCGGGCTTGCGGTCCGCTCCCCCGGCTGCCGGCCCAGGGCGGCCAGCCGCTCCCGGACGACGCCCTCGATCCGGGTGGCTGCCTCGACGGCGAGCGTGTGCTCCCAGAAGCGCAGGACAGTCCAGCCCTCCGCGGCGAGCAGCGCGTCCGTCTCGGCGTCGCGGGCCGCGTTGGCGGCGATCTTGGGGCCCCAGTAGCCGGGGTTCGTGGCCGGCAGCTGGAAGTGGTCGGGGCAGCCGTGCCAGAAGCAGCCGTCGAGGAAGACCGCCACCCGGGCGCGGGTGAACACCAGGTCTGCCGACCGGCGGACGCCGCGGACGGGCCGCACCGCGACGCGGTAGCGGAGGCCCCGCGCGTGGACGGCGGACCGGACCGCGAGCTCCGGCCGTGTGTCGCGGGATCGGTTCGCCTGCATCGTCTTGCGATTCGCCGCGGAGGACGCCCAGGACCCGTCGGGCGGCCGGTAGTTGGCCCGGCTGCTGCTGGCGGGCTGCGGCTTGGGCTTGCGGCGATGCTGCGGCACCCCTACAGCGTAGGGGAGCGGGGTGGCCGCCGGCCGGCCTCAGGACTCCCAGTGCGTCTCGGCCTCCTCCGCGTCGAGGTTGATCGCCGCGTCGCAGTCCAGGCAGATGGGCGGCTCCCAGCCGCCCGCCTCGGGCAGGTCCGTGCGCCCGCAGGCGGCGCACACGAACGTGTCGTGCGCAGGGGCATCATCGGGAGCTCGGTGCGCCATCCGCGGCGGCCACGTCCTGGGGGGCTCGGCGGCGCGGTGTCGCGAGATGGGCCATCGCATGCGGACACGATGCCCGGGGCCTGTGCCAGCTCGGCTGTCAAGCGGCTCGAGGGCTCCGCGCGGCGTCCCGGCCTAGACTTGCTCGATGAGGTACATCGACGTTGACGGTCTGCGGGTGTCGCGGATCGGGTTGGGGACCTGGCAGTTCGGCTCCCGCGAGTGGGGCTACGGCCAGCAGTACGCGAGCGAGACGGCGCCGGCGCTGCTCCGCCGGGCGATCGAGCTGGGCATCACGATGATCGACACGGCCGAGGCCTACGGCCCCGCCCGCTCGGAGGCGATCATCGGTGACGAGCTCGGCGGCCTCGTCGACGGGCAGCGCGCCGGGCTCACCGTCGCCACCAAGCTCATGCCCATCGCCCCCGCCGAGCGGATCGTGGCCTGGCAGTGCGCCGGCAGCCAGCGCCGGCTGCGGGCCGACCGGCTCGACCTGTACTACGTCCACTGGCCCAACCCGTTCGTCGCGCCCCGCCGCGTGGGCCAGGCCGTGCGCCCGCTGCTGGAGGCTGGCCGCGTGCGGCGGATCGGGGTGAGCAACCACACCGTCGAGCAGTGGCAGCAGTTCGAGCGGGGGCTGCGCGCCCGGGCGATCGCCAACCAAGTGCGGTTCAGCCTGGTCTCGCCGGGCCCGGCTGACGACCTGGTGCCCTATGCCGCCGAGCACGACCGTCTGATCGTCGCGTACTCGCCGATCGGGCAGGGGGTCCTCGCCGGCAGGTCGCCGAGCTCCCTGCCGCTCGCCCGCCGCTCCCAGCTCCGCCGCAGCAGGGTCCCCGACATGACCTCGGCGGTGGCCGCGCTGCAGCAGGCGGTGGCCGAGATCGCGTCCGCCAACGGTGCGACGCCGGCGCAGGTGGCGCTGGCCTGGGTGGCGTCCCACCCGAACACGGTCGCGATCCCCGGCGCGCGGACGGTCGAGCAGCTGGAGCAGAACGCCGCGGCGGCCGACCTCGTGCTCTCGGATGAGGAGCTGGCCCGCCTGGCCGAGGTCTCGCGGCCCTTCGCCGGGTAGGCCCGCGTCGCCGGCGACGGCTGCTCGATGACGGCGGCGTTGCCGGTGACGGCGGCGTTGCCGGCCCCGGCAATCCCGCGGTGAGCGCCCGCTGCTAGCCTTCGGGCGTGCCCCGACTGGACCCCGACGCCCTCCTCGCCGACCTCGACGCCGAGCAGCGCGACGCCGTCCTCGCCACCCGCGGCCCGGTGGCGATCCTGGCCGGGGCCGGCTCGGGCAAGACCCGCGTCATCAGCCGCCGGACCGCGTACGCCATCGCCACGGGCGTGGTCGGCCCTGAGCAGGTCCTGGTGGTCACGTTCACCGACAAGGCGGCCGGCGAGATGGCCGAGCGGCTCCGCGGTCTCGGCCTGCCCGGCGTGACGGTGCGGACGTTCCACGCCCAGGCCCGCAGCCAGCTGCGCCACTTCTGGCCGGACCGCCACGACGGGGACCCGCTGCCCGAGATCCTCGACTCCAAGCTGCCCGTCGTGGGCCGGCTGGCCAGACAGCTCCCGGGCCACTACCGGTTCACCCCGGCCAAGGACCTCGCCGACGAGATCGAGTGGGCCAAGGCCCATCGCGTGAGGCCCTCGGCGTACGAGGCCGCCGCCGACGCCGCCGGCCGCGAGCCGCCGATCCCGAGCGACCTGTTCGTCCGCGTCTACGGCGACTACGAGCGGGCGAAGGCGCGAGCGGGCCGCATCGACTTCGACGACCTGCTGCTCGAGACCGTCGCCCTGCTGGAGTCCGACGAAGCGGCGGCCGGGCTCGTCCGCGCGCGCAAGTCGTGGTTCAGCGTGGACGAGTACCAGGACACCAGCCCGCTCGGGCAGCGGCTGCTGGAGCTGTGGGTGGGGGAGCGCCGAGACCTGTGCGTCGTGGGGGACGAGGACCAGACGATCTACACCTTCGCCGGCGCGACCTCGTCGTTCCTCACCACGTTCGCCCAGCGGTGGCCCGGCGCCCGCGAGGTCGCCCTCGTGCGCAACTACCGCTCCACTCCGCAGGTCCTCGCGCTGGCAAACCGGCTGCTGGCGGGCGACGGCCGCGCGAAGCGGCTGGTCGCGACCCGGCCGGACGGCCCGGAGCCCGCCATCGTGCGCCACGCGACCGCGCAGGCGGAGCTGGACGCGCTTGTCGCCTGGACCGTCGCGCGCATCCGCGCCGGCACCCCGCCGGCGGAGGTCGCGGTCCTGGTCCGCGTGAACGCCCAGCTGGTGCCCCTCGAGGCCGCCCTGACCAGGGCGGGTATCGCCTACCAGGTGCGCGGCGTGCCGTTCTACGAGCGGCCCGAGGTCCACGGCGCACTCGCCGCGCTGCGGCGGCTGGCGGGCGCGACGGGCCGAGCGGCCCGGCTGCGCGGGCTTGAGCTGGCGGCCGAGGTGGCGGCGCGCTGGCGGCGGGACGTGGGCCTCGAGGACGAGGCGGCGGCCGCCCGAGAGCGCGGCGACGAGGCCCGCGAGCGCCAGGCATCGCTCGACACCCTGCTCGCGATCGTCGAGGCCGCGGTCGCCGCCGACCCGACGGCGGACGCCGCGGCCGTGCTCGCCGAGCTCGAGGCCCGGGCGGCCGCGGAGCGCTCCGGCTCGTCCGACGGCGTGAACCTGCTCACGTACCACCGCGCCAAGGGGCTCGAGTGGGACGCGGTGGCGCTGCCGTCACTGGAGGAGGGGCTGCTGCCCATCCGGGCTGCCGGCGAGGACGCGGCGGCGCTGGCGGAGGAGCGGCGCCTGCTCTACGTGGGCATCACGAGGGCGCGGGAGCACCTGCTGCTCTCGTGGAGCGAGACGAGGCCCGGGCGCGGCGGCGGAGAGGGACGCCGCCGGCCGAGCCGGTTCCTGGCCGGCCTCCGGCCGCCGGCGCGGACCGCGCCCAGATCCGGCCCGCCGTCGGGCGCGGCCGGGCGCAGCGCGGCGCCGATGCCCTCGGCGGGCGGCACGGGCGCCGACCCGGTCTTCGCGGCGCTCCGCGGCTGGCGCCTCGAGAAGGCGAGGGAGCTGCGCCAGCCGCCGTACGTCATCGCCCACGACGCGACGCTGGCGGCGATCGCGGAGGCGCGGCCGGCGAGCATCGAGGCGCTGTGGCGCGTGAAGGGCATCGGCCCCGCCAAGGCGGAACGCTTCGGCGCCGAGATCCTGGCCGTGGTCGCCGCCGCCCTTGCGGCAAGCACGCCGGCGGACGAGGACCCGACCTGACGACGCCGGCGCGGCCGCCGGCCTCCCCGCCGCGAGGGGGCGTGTCGAAGCGGCCGGGAGGCGGCCGTCAGGCGGCCAGGTCCCGCCTCCGGAACGCGAGGAGCGCGGCGACCCAGCCGCCCACGGCGACGGCGGCGAACAGGGCCAGGTCGCCCGCCGGCACCGCCCCGTCGTCGATCAGCGACGTGGTCCCGAAGTGGCCCCAGGCGGACAGCGGCGCGAGCCACGCCCAGTCCTGGGAGACCTGGGTGACGACGAAGATCGCGTACATGGCCAGCACCACGCCGCCCACGATCCCCGACGCCCGCCCGCGGCTCAGCGTGGCCACCGACAGCGCGGTCGTGGGGCCGGCGATGGCGCAGCCGAACGCGAACGAGAGCACGCCCGCGAGCGCGAACCGGCCCAGGTCGAACACGTTGCCCGTGGCCGCGGCGGCCAGCCACAGGCCCAGCACGGCGGCCGCGGCCAGCACGGCCATGACCAGCGCCTGGACCGCGATGTTGGTGCCCAGGTACCGGGTGCGCGAGAGCGGCGTGGCCAGCGGCAGGTCCAGGAACCCGCGGTCGAGGTCGGCCGCCACGGCCCGCGTCCCGAGCAGCAGGGCTGCCGAGGTCGCGATGATCGGCCACAGCCAGCTGGCGATGTAGGTCGTGTAGAACACGCCCGGGTCGGACAGGACGCCGGTCATGCCGAACGCCGCGAGGAACTCCTTGGGGAAGGTGTCCATGTACGCGGCCATCAGCGCGTCGTTGGACTTGAGGACGGGGTACATGGCCCCCATGAGGGCGCCGTAGGCGGCGACCGAGACGGCCAGCCACACGGCGAGCGACCGGCAGCGCCGGAGCTCGAGGCGGAACGCGGTCATGCCGGCACCCCCTGACCCTCCGCGGCATCGGCGTCGCGCGCGTCCGCGCCCGGCTCGTCGCCGCGGTACAGCCGCAGGAACAGGTCCTCCACGTCGGGCGTGGTGATCGCGATGTCCTCGACCCGCAGTCCGGCGATCCGGGCCAGGAGCGCGTTGACGTCGCCCCGGACCATCAGGTGGACCTCGCGGCCCGTCGTCGCCACGACCTCCACGCTGGGCAGCTCGAACGCACCGCGCGGCGGCGGCGCCGCGAGCACCAGGTTGACCGAGCGCCAGTGCGCCCCCATCAGGTCGCCCACGGTGCTGACCTCGGCGAGTCGGCCGCTGCGGATGATCGCGACCCGGTCGCAGGCGCGCTCCACCTCGACCAGGTTGTGGCTGGACAGGAACATCGTGCGCCCCTGGGCGCGCGCCTCGGCCGCGAGGGCGAGGAACTCGCGCTGCATGATCGGGTCCAGGCCGCTCGTGGGCTCGTCGAGCACCAGGAGCGGCTCCCGGCCCATGAACGCGGCGATCACGCCGATCTTCTGGCGGTTGCCGCGCGACAGGCGCTTGATCCGCATCGTCGGGTCCAGCTCGAGCCGCTCCGCGAGGGGCGCCCAGGCCCGGCGCGGCAGCCCGCGCAGCCGCCCCAGGTAGTCCAGCTGCTCGGCGCCCGTCAGCTCGCCCAGGAAGCCGGGGTCCGAGCCCAGGTAGCTCACCCGGGCGTGGATCGCCGGGGCGTCGTCGAAGGCGTCCATCCCCAGCACGCGCACGGCGCCCGCCGTCGGCCGCAGGAAGCCGAGCAGGAGCCGGATCGTCGTCGTCTTGCCGGCCCCGTTCGGGCCCAGGAAGCCGAAGGCCTCGCCCTCGATCACGTCGAAGGTGACGTCCTCGACGCCCCGCTGGCGCCCGTACCACTTGGTGAGGCCGGCGGCTTCGATGACGGGTGTGGTCACGGGTGCGCTCCCATGGCTGCTGCGACGCCGTGCTGCGCCGCCCCGCCGCGCCCGTCGTCCGGCGCGCGCCGCTCCGACGGGCGAACGGACGCGCCCGTCGTGGATCGGGTCGATGGTCGGCCCCCCGCCGCGCGCCACACAGGGACGTCCGGCCCCATCGGCCGGCCGCCGGGTCCCGATCGGGCGGTTCGTGCGGCCGGGAATCGAACCGCCCCGCCGACGACGTCGGCGGGGCGGGGGAGTGGGCGCGGCCCGGTGCCCCGGCTAGGCCACCGGCTCGAGCGCCTCCTCGAACTGGCTGGCGTAGAGCTCGTGGTAGAAGCCGCGGGCCGCGAGCAGCTGCTCGTGGGTCCCCTTCTCCACGATCCGCCCGTCGCGCATCACCAGGATCACGTCCGCGTCGCGGATCGTGGACAGGCGGTGGGCGATGACGAACGAGGTGCGCCCCTGCATCAGGCGCGCCATCGCGCGCTGGATGAGGACCTCGGTGCGCGTGTCCACCGACGAGGTGGCCTCGTCGAGGATGAGGATCGGCGGGTCGGCGAGGAACGCCCGGGCGATCGTGAGCAGCTGCTTCTCGCCCGCGGAGGTGTTCGTCGCCTCGTCGTCGAGGACCGTGTCGTAGCCGTCGGGCAGGGTCTTCACGAAGTGGTCCACGTGGGCGGCCTCGACCGCCTCGTGGAACTGCTCCTCGGAGACCTCGCCGTCAGCGCCGTAGACGATGTTCTCGCGGATGGTGCCCTTGAACAGCCAGGTGTCCTGGAGGACCATCCCGAACGTCTTGCGCAGGTTGTCGCGCGTGAGGGTGCGGGTGTCGATCCCGTCCACGGTGATCCGGCCGCGGTCCACGTCGTAGAACCGCATCAACAGGTTCACGATCGTCGTCTTGCCGGCGCCCGTCGGGCCGACGATCGCCACCGTCTGGCCGGGCTCGACCACCAGGTCGAAGTCCTCGATCAGGGGCCGGTCGGGCAGGTAGCGGAACGCGACGTCCTCGATCGTCACGCGGCCGAGGGCCGGCTCGCGCAGGACGGCGGGCTGCACGGGGTCGGGGATCTCCTCCTCCTCGTCGAGCAGCTCGAACACGCGCTCGGCGGACGCCACCGCGCTCTGGAGCACGTTGGCGATCGAGGCCGCCTGGACGATCGGGAAGGTGAACTGGCGCGAGTACTGGATGAACGCGGTGACGTCGCCCAGCGTCATCTGGCCGTTGGCCACCCGGACCCCGCCGATGACGGCGATCGCGACGTAGTTGAGGTTGGACACGAACTGCATCGTGGGCTGGATCAGGCCCGAGATGAACTGGGCCTTCCAGGACGAGTCGTACAGCAGGTGGTTGCGCTCGTCGAAGACCTCGACGGCCTCGCGCTGGCGGCCGAACAGCTTGACGATCGCGTGGCCGGTGTGCATCTCCTCGACGTGGCCGTTGAGGTCGCCGGTGCGATCCCACTGGGCCTGGAACTGCACCTGAGAGCGCTTGGCGATGACCATCGTGATGATCATCGACACCGGCACCACCAGCACCGAGATGACCGCCAGGACCCAGCTGATCGTGAACATCATGATCAGCATCCCGAGCACGGTCAGCACCGAGGTCATCAGCTGCGTCAGGCTCTGCTGGAGCGTCTGGCTGATGTTGTCGATGTCGTTGGTGACGCGCGACAGGATGTCGCCGCGCGACTCGCGGTCGTAGTAGGACAGCGGCAGCCGGCCCAGTTTCTCGGACACCCGCGCCCGCATCCGGTACACGGTCCGCTGCGTCACGCCCGCCATGATGTAGGCCTGGGCCCAGCTGAACACGGCGCTGACGATGTAGATCCCGGCCACGGTGCCGAGGATGGTGCCGACCTTGGCGAAGTCGATGCCGACGCCCGCGAGCAGGTTCGGGTAGGCGTTCAGCATGTCGATGAACGTCTGGTTGTGCAGCTGGTTGGCCGCGGCCAGCAGCTGGTCGTGGGTCATGCCCACCGCCTGCGGGAACTGGCTGCCCAGCTGATTGCCGAGGAACCCGGTGAACACCACGTCCATCGCGGTGCCCATGATCTTGGGGCCGACCACGGCCAGCGCGACGCTGACCACGGCGGTCAGGGCCACGAACGCGATCTTGGGCGCCAGA
>JAJYGO010000027.1:0-447 GCA_021785115.1 Chloroflexota bacterium
GATTGATGCGCCGAGTGCGCGGCGGGTCGCCGAGCGTCGGGCGATCCGGCGGACGCCGTCGGCGAGGAGGCCCGCGCCAAGCAGGCGCATCGGTGATTCCGTCAGCTCGTTCGTCGATCAGGTCCGTTGCATGGCGCGTCGACGGTGCTCCCTCGAGGGTGACCCTGCGCGCATGCAGCGCCCGTGCAAGGTCCGGGTGCTCTAGTCGCTCCAGCCGCCCGCGTCGCGATTCTATGGCTCGACGCACCTCGTGCTCGCCCGCGTGTCGCCCGCGTGTCGTTGCTCGCCCGCGTCAGAGCGCTTCCCTGGTCAGGCGAGGTGGCGAGACCGCCGGTCGCGCAGTTGGAGGCGACCGGGGATGCGGTCCCCGTCGAGGATTGCGGTCAGCGGAGCACAGATCCAAGGGCCGGCGTCCTGCGAACGACCCCGATGCTCTCGGTGATCGCA
>JAJYGO010000027.1:457-15482 GCA_021785115.1 Chloroflexota bacterium
GATCTTGATCGCATCAACGCCGACCACCCTGTACCGCCGATGTGAAGGCCGCGACGGCCGCCAGCAGCCCGCCGGAAGTGCTCGTTGACGATGCCGTCTCTGGGGACTCGCGGCTGACCGGCCGATCTCACCGACCCCTCGCCGCGTTCTCACCCGGCGCTCAGCAACGCGAGCGATGCTCCCGCCATGAACTTGGGCCACGTCTCTGGACGCCGCGAGGGATCCTCAGGCTGGCTGTCGCTCGGCCAAGGCTGGCTTGGGTCGGCAGTCTTCGCCGGCCTCGCCCTCGGTCTGCTCTACGTGCCGGCGCATGACCCGACCGCGGGGCCGTTCAGCGTCTTGGTGACCACCGCCGCCATGCTCTACGCCGTGGGACTCTCGATCGCGGCTGTGCGCGTGCTGCGAGGGGTGATCCTTCGACTCGGCGGGAGCAGGGAGCCGATCGTTCTGCTCGGCACCGGCCCGGATCCGCTCACGTCGCCAGACGTCGGAGCGCGGTGGCGGCTGGCCGCGGTCGCGGCTGGTGCCGTCGGGCCGGCTGCACTCGGCGTCCTTGCGGGGTCTGCGGCTGTTGCGATGGACCCGGCAACGCCCGCCCACGCCATCTCCACCCTTGTTCTCGGCGTCAACGTCGCCGTGGCCGCCGGGGCGCTCGTCATGGTGCCTGGCTTGCCGGGTTGGGCGCTCGCGCTCGCGCTGGCTGATGCGACTGGCGCCTCTCCGGATCAGCGCCAGCCGCGCGCCGCTCGTCTGGCCCGCGCCGTCGGCGTGCCGATCCTGCTCGGGGTGGTCCTCGGCGCCGTGCTCCTCGGCGACCCCATGCTGTTGGCGCTGGGCGTTGCGCTCGCCTTCCTGACGTGGACCGGTGGGCAGCTCGCTGCCCGGCAGGACGCGACGGCGAGGTTCCTCGCGGGCCACGTGGCGGGCGACCTCGCCCGGCCCATCACGACCAACGCCGGGCCTGACGAGCCGGTCGCCAGCCTGCTCGCCCGCCTCCGGACGGATGCCTCCGTCGCGCTGATCGAGGGCGGCGCCGGCATCGCCGGCGCGGTCGGGCCCCGCCAGCTCGCGGGCGTCGCTGGCGCCCGGCTGGACGACCGGTGCGCGGCGCTGATGGTGCCGCTGGGCTCGCTCAGGATCCTCGGGCCGACTGCCGGGGCGGTCGACGTCCTCCAGGAGCTTGCCCGCCATGGCTTCGCGCTCGTTCGCGGGACTGATGGCCTCGGCTATGTCGAGGCCGAGGACCTCGGGCGGCAGGTCCGCGTGTGGCAGGC
The DNA here is from genome assembly GCA_021785115.1 of Chloroflexota bacterium. Next base: position 1,732 of record JAJYGO010000027.1, read on the forward strand.
CATCCGCGAGCGTCGTTCAACCGACGATGTGGGGCCCCGGGAACAGTAGGCGACTCGCGCTGCGCGGCCGCGAGAGCGGAGGTGGTGGCCACTCCGAGCATGGCGCTCGTCCGTTCGGTCGAGGACCAGAGGACCTCGGATCTCCGTTAGGCTCCCTGGGCCGCCGCCGTGATGAGGAGGACCACCGTCCCGAGCGCGGCCTGGGCGCGTGCCGTCCAGACGAGAGGTGCCTCCGGCACCGGCGACTGGTCGTCTCGCCCCGCCCGGACCAGCAAGCCGTCGAGCAGCGAGCCGACCGCGAGCATCGCCACCACCACAAGGTGCCTCACGAGCAGCAGGCCCGCCCCGCGCCCCGGACCTGTCCCAGCCCCAGGTACCGCGGGTCCGCGGTCTGGAGGGCGACGCCGGTGGCGAGGAAGATGCCGAGCGAGGCCAGAAGCAGCGGCAGCGCGCGCCGCTCGATGGCCGCCAGCAGCGGGCCCGCCGGCATGCGGTCGGCAGCGCCGTCGCCCAGGACACGGGCGACGGCCGGGATCACGACGACGGCCAGAAGGACGTAGTAGCCGACGAAGACGACGGTCGCCAGCAAGTGCCCCCAGAGCAGCCAAGACGCCGGTGACATCGGGCCCTCCTCGCGGGAGCGTGCGCGATGGCCTATGCCGCACGCTGTTGGCACGCGCTGATGCCTCCGCATCGTCGAGCCGACTCCTGAGCAGGAGGTGAGTGGGAGGTGAGAGTGTCGGCCGGGCGCAGGGTCTTGCGTTGATCGACTCTTGACCAACGCTTGCCCGTCCCTCCATGGCCCTCCCAGTCGCGGCGCCGGATCCTCGTCCAGGACCGGCGGTCTGCCGGCCGGCGACAGGGAGGCTCGGCATGACGGGCTGGCAGATGGGGATGGACGCCTGGGTCTGGATCGGCGCGTGGGTGCTCGTCATGGCCTTGGTCGTCTGGCTCCTCGTCCGCGAGCCCCGGCGCGCCCGCCACCCCGACCCCGCAGGGATCCTCCGCGACCGCTTCGCCCGGGGCGAGATCAGCGAGGAGGAGTACCGGCGCGCCGTCGCCGCCCTCGACGAGGACCCGCCGCCCCATCACGCATCGGCGCGCCGCCGCGCCGCCCGCCGCCAGGAGGCCCACCATGACTGACCACGAACCGCAGCCGCCCGCCTCGCGCCGCGAGCGCAGGGGGCAGGAGCGCGAGGCCCTCCACCAGGTCGTGGTCGCCCGGCGTGACGCCCGCCGCGCCCAGCGCGAGCGCGCCGCCCGCCTGGACAAGCTCCGCAAGCTGGCCTTCGGAGGGATCGTCGTGGCCGTGCTCGCTGTGGGCGGCTATCTCGCCTTCGGGGACTTCCTGCGGCGGCCCGCGGACGCGGCGTCGAGCGGGATCATCGACGTCCAGAGCTCGATGGCGGGCTTCACGCCGTCCGAGATCGACGTCACGGCCGGACAGACCGTCACCCTCAAGTGGTGGACGCAGGACGCGGCACCGCACCTGACGAACGGCGTCCACACGATGGTCTCGCCCGACCTCGGCCTCCACGAGGAGCTGCCCGCCGAGAGCACGCGCCTGCTCACGTGGACGGTGCCGGACAAGCCGGGCACGTACGACGTGTACTGCGACTCGTGCTGCGGCGGCAAGGACGCCCCCCAGATGCACGGCAAGATCGTCGTGAAGGCGGCGCCGGCCGCCGTGCCGGGGACCGTCGGGTGACCGCCCCGGCCGCGGGCCCGCTGCCCTCCCACCGCACGATCGCCGGCTGGCCCCTGCCCGCCCTCCTCCTCGCCGCGATGCTCGCCGTCGTCGGGGCGACGGCCTCCCTGTACGTGCTCGCGGTGCCGTTCGAGTCCGCCGCGTTCGGTGGCCTCACGATCCCCGCGGTCCTCGCCGCAGGGTTCCTCGACGGCTTCAACCCGTGCGCCTTCGCCCTGCTGGTCCTGTTCGCCACGTTCACGCTGACGCTCGTGAACGCCGTGACCGCGAACGGCTCGCCGACGGCCGAGGCCCGGCGGCGCCTGCTCGGCGCAGGCTCGCTGTACGTGGGCGCCGTGTTCGTCACCTACTTCGTGATCGGGGTAGGCCTGCTCAGCTTCCTGGGCTGGATGGGGCGCGACCACCTCGTCGCCCGCGTGGCCTCGGTCGTCGCGCTCGTCATGGCCCTCTGGATGCTCAAGGACGTGCTCCTGCCGGGCGTCGGGCCGTCGATGATGGCGCCCTCGGGCACGCACGGCCGCATGCGCAAGGCCATGGAGCGGGGCGGGCTGGGCGGCATGTTGCTCGCCGGCGTCCTCGTCGGCATCTGCACGGTGCCCTGCTCCGGCGCGATGTACCTCCAGATCACGGCGGTCCTGCACGCCTCGGGCGGCGGGCCCACCGGGCTCGCCCTCCTCGCGCTGTACAACATCGCGTTCATCGTCCCGCTCGTCGCGATGCTGCTCGCGGTGAGCAACCGTCGGGTGCTCGGCCAGGTTGGCCGCTGGAACCGCGCCAACTCGCCGTGGGTCAAGGCCGGGATCGCGCTCGCGATCATCGCGATGAGCTTCGGCCTGATGGTGTCGATGTGAGCGCCCCGGCCGAGCTCCAGGTCGTGCGCTTCCCGGTGCGGGACATGACCTGCGGCTCCTGCGTCAGCCGCATCGTCCGCTCGGTCTCGAGAGTCCCCGGGGTCGCGAAGGTGTCCGTCGACCTCCGCCGAGAGACCGCGACCGTCCGCCGCGAGCCCTCCCGCGCCCCCGACGGGGCGCTCGCGGCGGCGGTCGCCGCCGCCGGCTACGAGGCGGACCTCGACTCGGCCGAGGAGCTGCCGGAGGGTTCTGACCGCGGCCTGCTCGAGCGGCTTCTGGGCCGCCGGTGATCCTTCTCGTTGTGATCGCCGTCCGCCCCGTCGACGGCGACGAGCCGGCGTCGTGATGTCCCGCGGCCCAAGCTCCGCCCGAGCCCGCGTCCCGAGCGCGGCACCGGCGTCTGCTCGCGAGAGCCGATCCGGCGCCGAGGCGCGCCGAGACCGCCGCCTCCGGGCGGACGCCTTGCAGCCGGGGGCCGCGGTCGCCGTCGAGCCCCTCGACGAGGCGGGGGAGCTCCACCGCCGCGCGGTCGAGATGCGCGAGATCCGCATGGGCCTGCGCCAGCGGCCCGTCGCCCCGAGGCGGTCTGTGACCGCTGCCGGCACGACCTCGATGGCGTTTCCCATGAAGGGCATGACCTGCCGCTCCTGCGAGGCGCGCATCGGCAGGTTCGTGGGCCGACTCCCCGGCGTCGCGCACGTCAGCGCCTCCGCGGCCAAGGGCGAGGTCGTCGTCGAGTGCCTGTCCCCCGTCTCGGCGGCGTCCATCATGTCGGCGATCGGCAGCGCCGGCTACGAGGTCGGCCGCGACTCCTGGCTCGCGACGGACCCGGTCGTCTGGGGCACGGCGGGCTTCGGCGTCGTGGTGGTCCTCGGCCTCGCGATCGCCGCGCAGCTCAGCGGCATCGGCGACCTCGCGAACTCGGCGGGCGACATCAGCAGGGGCGGCGTGCTGGTCGCCATGCTCCTCGGGCTCGCCGCAGGCGTGTCCACGTGCATGGCCCTCGTCGGCGGCCTCGTCCTCGGGCTCTCCGCCTCCTACCAGGCCGGCAGGCCCGCGGGCACGGGCCGGGCCGCGCAGATGCGCCCGGCGCTCGTCCTTGTCGGCGGCCGGATCGTCGGCTACACGGCCCTCGGCGCCCTGCTCGGCGTCCTCGGCGCGTCGGTCTCGATGCCGCCGCAGCTGACGGCGGCGCTGATGTTGGGCGTCGCGGTCGTGATGCTGCTCCTCGGCGCGCGCCTCACCGGCCTGTCGCCGCGCCTGGCGGGCTGGTCGCCGACCCTCCCGACGAGTCTCGGCCACCTGCTCGGACTGTCGGGCGAAGGCGGAACCGGCGCCTACTCCGACCGCCGCGCGGCGACCCTCGGCGCGCTCTCGTTCTTCCTGCCCTGCGGTTTCACGCAGGCGATCCAGATCTTCGCTCTCTCGACCGGGTCGCCCGCCTACGCCGCCGTCCTGCTCGGCGTCTTCGCGCTGGGAACCGCGCCCGGGCTGCTCGCGCTGGCGGGGCTCCCGCTGGTCGTCCCGTCGCGGGCCAAGCCCACGCTGCTGCGCCTCGTCGGCATCGTCGTGATCGGCTTCGCGGCGCTCAACGGCGGCGCCGGGCTCCGGCTGTCCGGGTTCGCGCTTCCCTCGGTCGTGGGCGCGGCACGGGCTGCCGCCGTCGACCCGTCGGTCGTGGGCGCCGACGGCGTGGAGCGGATAACCACCCGCCAGGACGCCGGCGGCTACAGCCCGTCGAACGTGACGATCTACGCGGGATATCCGGTCGAGTGGACCGTGGTCTCGTCGAACACCAGCACCTGCGCGGCGTCCATCTTCGCTCCGGGCGTGGACATCCGGTCCAGCCTCCACAAGGGCCCGAACACGTTCGCCCTGCCCCCGCTGCCCGCCGGGGTGCTGCGCTACACCTGCGCGATGGGGATGTACGCCGCCCAGATCACCGTTGTCCCGAAGCCCGCGGATGCCCCTCCGTCCGCCGCTGCCCCTGCGGGGGCGAGGTCGGTGCCCACAGCGGGAGCCGCGTCGTCGCAGCTTGCGGCGCGGACGCTGCTGGCCGACCAGTCGGCGCACGCGCCCGCCCCGGCTGCCGCGAAGTCAGGGGGCTCCGCCCCATACCTCGACGAGTCCGGCGACGCAGCCACCCGACCGCCGCGACACACCTGACGGCTGCGCTTGACGCGCGTGTACAATACTCCCCAGGAGTATATTGGAGCCTGCAGATGACCACCCCTTCCGCCCCGATCGAGATCGTGTCGTTCCCCGTCGAGGGTATGACCTGCGCCTCGTGCGTCAACCGCATCACGCGGTTCCTGAACAAGGTGGACGGTGTCGACGAGGCGAGCGTCAACCTCGCGTCCGAGTCCGCGACCGTTCGCTACGACCCGACTCGCGTGGACGTTGCCGAGCTCGTCGCGGCCGTCGACGCCGCGGGCTACGTGGCGCGCCTCGAGCAGGCGGCGACAGCGGACCACGCGGCGGACGTCACCGAGGCCGCCGCCGCGAAGGCCGAGCGCGACGAGGCAGCCGCCAGGCACGCAGCCAATCTGCGCCGGCGACTCGCGGTCGCCGCCCTGCTGACGCTGCCGCTCATCGTGGGCCTCGCGCGAATGGCCGTGCTGCCCGGGATCCCCGCCGTCTTCACCAACCCGTGGTTCCAGCTCGCGCTCGCCACGCCGGTCCAGTTCTGGGCGGGCTCGGTCTTCTACGCCGGCGCCTGGAAGGCCCTGCGGCACAAGAGCGCCGACATGAACACGCTCATCGCCGTCGGCACGTCCGCGGCGTACCTCTACAGCGTCGCGACGATCGCGTTCCCCGGCTTCTTCCGCGCCGCGGGCCTGGGCATGGACGGCGGGGCGCTGCCGATGTACTTCGACACGAGCGCGGCGATCATCGCGCTCATCCTGCTGGGCCGGTTCCTCGAGGCGCGCGCCCGCAGCCACACCTCCGACGCCATCCGCAAGCTCATCAACCTCGCGCCACGCACCGCGCGCGTCATCCGCGACGGCGCGGAGACCGACGTCGAGATCGCGCAGGTCCGCGTCGGCGACCTCGTGCGCGTCCGCCCCGGCGAGACGGTCGCGGTCGACGGCGTGGTCACCGAGGGCGCCTCGGGCGTGGACGAGTCGATGATCACCGGCGAGAGCCTGCCGGTCGCCAAGCGCGCCGACGACCTCGTCGTCGGCGGCACGCTCAACACAACGGGCACCCTCACGTTCCGGGCGACGCGCGTCGGCGCCGACACGGTGCTCGCCAAGATCATCCGCCTCGTGTCCGAGGCGCAGGGCAGCCGCGCCCCGATCCAGCGCCTCGCCGACGTCGTGACCGGGTACTTCGTGCCGGCGGTGCTCCTCCTTGCCGTGCTGACCTTCGTCGTGTGGTTCGCCCTCGGGCCGCAGCCCGCGTTCAACATGGCGCTGCTCAACACGGTCGCGGTCCTGATCATCGCCTGCCCCTGCGCCCTGGGCCTGGCCACCCCGACCTCGATCATGGTCGGCACCGGCAAGGGCGCCGAGAACGGGGTCCTGTTCCGCAGCGCGGAGGCGCTCGAGCGGCTCGGCTCGGTGAGGGCGGTGGTCCTCGACAAGACCGGCACCCTCACCGAGGGCAAGCCGCGCGTGACTGACGTGGTCGTCGCGCAAGGCGCCCTGCGCGAGGACGAGATCCTCGCCCTCGTCGCGGCCGCCGAGCGCGGCTCGGAGCACCCGCTCGCCGATGCGATCGTCCGCGAGGCGACCGGGGCCCGGGGCCTCACGCTCGCCGAGGCGGCCGACTTCCTCGCGGTCGCCGGCGGGGGGGTCACCGCCGCAGTGGGCGGCCGGCAGGTCGTCGTCGGGCGACCGGGCTTCCTCCAGTCGGTCGGTGTGGACGTCTCCGGGCTGACGGGCGCCGCCGACGCCCTCGCCGCCGACGGCAAGACGCCGGTCTTCGCCGCGGTCGACGGGCGTGGGGCCGCGGTCATCGCGATCGCCGACACGCTCAAGGCGGGTTCGGTCGAGGCGGTCGCCGAGTTGCACCGCCTCGGGATCCTGGTGACGATGCTCACCGGCGACAACCGGCGGACCGCCGAGGCGATCGCCCGCACGGCCGGCATCGACCGGGTCGTCGCGGACGTCCGGCCCGACGGCAAGGCCGCCGCGGTCAAGGCGCTCCAGGCCGAGGGCATGGTCGTGGCCATGGTCGGCGACGGCGTGAACGACGCCCCCGCGCTCGCGTCCGCCGACGTCGGCGTGGCCATGGGCACCGGGACCGACGTCGCGATGGAATCGGCTGGCGTGACGCTCATGTCGGGCGACCTGCGGGGCCTCGTCACGGCCATCTCGCTGTCCAATGCGACCATGCGGAACATCCGCCAGAACCTGGTCTGGGCCTTCGGCTACAACGTCATCCTCATCCCGATCGCGATGGGCGTCCTCTACCCGGTCAACGGGATGCTGCTCGACCCGATCTTCGCCGCTGCCGCGATGGCTGCCTCGTCGGTCACCGTCGTCTCCAACGCCCTGCGGCTCCGGCGCTTCCGGGTTCGCCCCGCCGTCACGTCCCCGTCGTCGGCCCGGGCCGCCGCCCGCGCCGCGTCCTGACCGCCGTAGACTGGTTCAGGCCGCCCGGCGGGGCGACCCACCAGAAGGAGCCTCGCGTTGCAGGAACCCCGACCGGAGACCCTGATCGACCCCGTGTGCGGCATGTCCGTCGACGTCGCGAAGGCCGAGGCGGTTGGCCTGCTCCTCGAGCACGACGGCAGGACATGGGCCTTCTGCGGCCGAGGCTGCCGCCGGTCGTTCGTGGACGACCCGCCCGAGTACATCGCGACGGCCGAGGCGGCCGCGGCGGATCCCTCGATCGCGCCCGCGGGCCCCGTCGTGATCGACGCCGGCATGCGCCGCTGGTACGAGAGCTGCTCGTGCTGCCTGTCCGAGGCGTACCCGGACGTCAAGGCCGCCCTTGACGCCGAGCAGGCCGCCCTCGGGGCCGCGCACCACCACTGAGAGGAGTTCCGACATGGCCGAGCACCGCGCCGTCGCGCCGGACGAAGACCCCGTCTGCGGGATGAAGGTCGATGTCGCCGAGGCCCGCAAGAAGGGCCTCGCGCGCGACCACGCTGGCCGCGAGTACGTCTTCTGCGGCAAGGGCTGCTTCCTCGAGTTCGGCGAGGACCCCGAGACGTTCCTCGCCGGGGGCTACGTGGCCGAGATGTAGCAGCCCGGGCGGGGCGGTGCCCCTCGGTCCGAGGCGTCCCGCCCGCCGGCTCCTACTCGACGAAGCGGGCGTGCTCCACGCCGTCGGCCGGGATCCCCCGGTCGCGCAGCCAGCCGTCGTCGAGGAACTTGGTCAAGTAGTTCCGCCCCGTGTCCGGTAGGACGACGACCACCACGCCCCGTGTCCGGTAGGACGACGACCACCACGCTCTCGGGTCCTCCGCCCCGCTCGACCAGCTCCTGCACGACCAGCCTCGCGGCCGCGACGGCGGTGCCCGAGGAGCCGCCCGCGAGGATGCCCTCCTCGCGTGCCATCCGCCGGGCGGTGTGGAAGGCGACGCTGTCGGGCACACGGACCCAGCGGTCGACGACGGCCGGGTCGAAGGTGCCCGGGAGGAAGTCCTCCCCCACGCCCTCCGTCAGGTAGCTCCTCGCCGCGTCGCCCGAGAGCACAGAGCCCTCCGGGTCGGCGCCGACCACCTCGATGGCCGGGTTGCGGTCCTTCAGGTAGCGGCCCGTGCCGCTGATCGTCCCTCCGGTTCCGGCCGAGGCGACCAGATGGGTGATCCGCCCGGCGGTCTGCTCCCAGATCTCCGGGCCAGTGCTCCGCTCGTGGGCCGCCGGGTTCTCGCGGTTCCAGTACTGGCCGGGGCTGAAGGCCCCGGGCGTCTGCTCGACAAGGCGCCGGGCAACGCTGTAGTAGCTGTCGGGCGACTCCGGGGGAACGCCGGTGGGGCAGACGACGACCTCGGCGCCGTAGGCGCGGAGGAGCGACCGCTTCTCCTCGGACTGCTTGTCGGCCACCACGAAGATGCAGCGGTAGCCCCTGAGGGCCGCCGCGATCGCGAGGCCGTGGCCCGTGTTGCCCGAGGTGGGCTCCACGATGACCCCGCCCGGCCGCAGCAGCCCCGCCCGCTCGGCCGCCTCGATCATCGGCAGCCCGATCCTGTCCTTCACCGACCCCCCCGGGTTGAGCATCTCGAGTTTGGCGAGGAGCACGGGCTGGGCATCCGCCGCGCCCAGGCCCCGCGTGACGCGGGACAGGCGGACGAGTGGGGTGTGGCCGACGAGGTCGAGCACGGAATCGGCGTAACGCATGGCACGCGGCGAGGCAGCCGCGCCGGCGGTGGCGGTCATCGGGCGGCTCCGTTCGGGCTCTGCGTCCGGTGGAGCCGGACGACCGAGTGGGGGATCAGCAGCGGGCGCGTCTCGATCGTCCGAAGCTCCTGCAGGCGGGCCGGCGCGCCGTCGACGATGGCCCTGGCATCGGGGAAGAGGAGGGCCAGCAGGGGAAGCGCGTCTCGGATGCGGCTGGTCGGCCCGACAGCGCGCCAGCCTCGGTGCGGGAGCCCGAGCTCGAACCCGAGGTCGGCCGCCACCTGCGCGATCGGCGTCCCCCAGCCGAACGACCGGTCGATGCCGTGGAAGTCGAACAGGTGGATCCAGATGTCGGACGTGGCCTGCCGCTCGCCGAGGCGGCGGACGAGGGCGGCCGCGAAGCCCTCCCGCGGGGACGACGCCGCTGGGGGCGCGAACCACCCCTCGGTCGGCAGCAGGGGCGGGTTGACCACGACCGACGGCGCATCCGGCAGGCGGGTCGCGAGGGCGTCGCCGCGGATGACGCGGAAGCGGTCGCCGAGGCCCATCGCCGTCGCGCGCCGGACCGACTCGCGCGCAGCCGCCGACGACACTTCGACACCGACGATGCGAAGGTCATGCCGCAGGCGGAGCAGCCGCACGGATACGGCCCCGGTTCCCGACCCGATGTCGAGGGCGGTGCCGGGGGGCATGACCGCCGCGGCGACGCGGGCGAGCTGGCGCGCGTCGTGCTGGTGGGTCGCGCAGCACGGAGCGAAGGCAGGGGGCAGGGTAGGACGGGGAGCGTCGAGTGTCGCGAGGGTCATGGGGGCTTCCATTCCTGGGCACGAGGGCTGAGGGGCGCGTGGCGAGACAAGTCGCGGCGTGCGCTGCTCAGGAAAGGAGGCCTCGGTCGAGACCTCAGGTCAGCCGAAGTCGGGCCGGCCGGGACGATCAGCTCGTCGGGAGTCCGAGGTCGTGGCCTCTGCACAGCGCAGCCGCCGCGGACACGTACACCCCAACTCGAGCCGAATCGCCATTCCGCAAGTCTACAGCGACGTGCCCCCGCGCTCAGTTAAGATCAGGTCAAGGTCGTGGCAGCACGCGTCCCCGTCCCGAGCGTTCGGGCCGCGGCTGCCCGACCGCCCAGGCCTCGCCCGCCGCTCAGCCTGCGGGCGGTGGAGCTACGACCCACCCACCGAGATCGACGCTGAGGCGGGCACTCCTCGCGCTGCACGCCGGCCGGACAGCGCCGGAGTGCGACACGTGAAACGGTTCGGGCGCGACGTGCCCCTACCGGCATGGAGCATCAAGACTCCACGTCACCGAGGACCAATCGTGCTGCACTTCACCGCGTTCCAGACCATCGCACACGTCGCCGCCCGCGCGCTGCTCGCCGGGGCGCTCGTCGCATCCGGTGCCCTGGGGGTCAACGCCGTCACGTCGCGGACGCCGGGTGAGGCAGCTGCCGCCTCACACGCGCCCGCGGCAGCGTCCCTCGCGCCGATGGCGTCGGTGGCACCCGCCTCGCCCCTCGGGCCGATGATGTCCGTCGCGCCCGCCGCCTCGGCGAAGGTGCAGGCCACCACCCGGGCCGCCAATCAGCAGCAGTGGACGACCATGGCGACCGACCGCCAGCAGTGGATGACCACCACGACGCAGCAGGCGCCCGGCGCGACCTCGGCGCCCCGCCAAACCACGGCGCCCTGCCTCATCGGTTGCGATGCTGCGGGCTACCGCGGGATGGGCTCGGGGATGGGCTCCGGGATGGGCTCCGGCATGGGCCACTGACGAGGCCGCGAACCGACGGGCCACCGAACGCGTGCCTGACGACGGGCCGTCTTGGGGTCCGTCGTCAGGCGAGACGAGCCGGACGGACCCTGACCACTCCCAGCGGGGCACCCGACGATGCTGACACCGTCCCTGCGTCGCCAGCACCCGAGCGGTGCCCCAGCGAGAGGCCTCGCGCCATCGAACCCCAGCCTGACGCCACCGCCGATCAGCCTGCCGCTGTCGAGCGCGACGATACGGCGGTGCGTGCCGTCCGCGCCGTCCTCGACGGGAACCGCGACGCGTTCGCCGTGCTCGTCGAGCGGGACCTGCCGGCCGTGACCCGGGTCTGCTATCGGGTCCTTGGGAACGCGGCCGACGCCGAGGACGCGGCACAGGAGGCATTCGTGGCCGCCTACCGCTCGCTTCCCGACTGGCGGGGGGACGGGCCGTTCATCGCCTGGATCTCGCGGATCGCGGTGCGCATCGCCATCCGCCGGGCCCACCAGCGGCGCCCCGTGGACTGGATCGACGCAGCGTCGCTCGACGGCCAGGACGAGATGCTCGACCCCGGCGGACGACGCGTCGCGCGCCACTTCGCGGGCGCGGCAGCCGACGCGGCGGATGCCACCGACCCCGGCCGCCTTGCGCTCGCGGGCGAGGAGGCTGCGGTCGTCCGCGACGCGCTCCGTTCCCTCGAGGAGCCCTACCGCGAGACGGTGGCACTGCGCTACTTCGCGGGGCTGACCGTCCCGGAGATCGCCGAGGCCTGCGGCCGGCCGCAGGGCACCGTCAAGACCCACCTGCACCGCGGCCTCCTGCGGCTGCGGGAGCGGCTCGACACGCTGGAGGCAGCCCGATGACCGAGCGCGACGGGTTCACCCCGGACGAGGCGGCGCGGATCAGCTCGGCGGCCGCCGCACTCGAGCGCACAGCCCGCGACGAGGGGCCGGCCCCGCGGCCGGAGCTCGCCCGCGACATCATGGCCGCGCTCGCCGAGGAGCCGATGCCCGCCCCGGTCTCCGCGATGGCAGCCGCCGCGCGCTCGCGGAGGCCGTCGGGCGTCCTGGCGGCCATACGCGACGCATGGCGGGTCGCCCTGGGCGCCGGCAGGCCGGTCGCCGTCCGGGCATCGTCGGCGCTCGTCATCCTGGCGGTGGTCGTCGCCCTGGGCGGCGCCGGCGGCGGGGTGGTGGCCGCGGCGTGGGTGGCCACGCATCCCTCGCCCACCCCGTCGCCGGTCGTGTCGCCCCTGCCGTCGCCATCCCGCCCGATGGGTTCCGCGATGCCGATGTCGCCCCGTCCGATGTCACCGTCCACCAGCATGCCGACGGCGATGCCGATGACGTCACCGTTGCCGAAACGGACCGCGATGCCCACTGGGATGCCCACCTCCATGCCCACGGCGATGCCCTCCCCCATGCCGACACGGAGCGCGATGCCCACCGCGATGCCGATGCCGACGAGGACCGTCGCGCCCACGTCGATGTCGAAGCCGGGCCGCCAGCCCGGGTCCAGCCATCAGCCGGGCGGCTGAGTTGGCGCCGCGTCGGGCGAGCGGCTGCCGCGGGGTGAAGGTCGCGACGAGCCCCCGCCACTGCCTGCCACGGAGGGGGTGCCGACGATCGCCTCGACCAGCGACTGCTTGACGCGAACCAGGGGCCGCTCGGCGGCGTTCAGCGAGCGGGACCGACCCGCCCGGTGGAGGGCTCGCGGCGCGACGATGGCGCCCGTGAGGCCCACCCAGGTCGGCGCGTCAACCCGCACCGCACGGCGTCGCGGGCCTACTTGCGCGCTCCGAAGCGCTCGGCACTGCCTGCCCGGTTCACTGCGCGTCTGTCCGGAGCCGGTAGCCGACGCCGCGCACGGTCTCGACGAACCGCGGCCGCGACGGCTCGTCGCCGAGCTTGCGGCGCAGGTTGGCGACGTGGACGTCGAGGACGTGCTCGTCGCCTATCCAGTCCTCGCCCCACGCCGCGTCGAGCAGCTGCTGGCGCGTGAGCACGACGCCGGGGTCGCGGGCGATGGCCGCGAGGAGGTCGAACTCGAGCATCCATCGTGAGCTCGACGCGCTCGTCGTCGACCGAGACGAGCCGGCGGGCGGTGTCGAGCACCAATCCCTCCGGGGTGCCGCTGGCCGAGGCGGGCGCTGCGCGGCGCCGGCGCAGGAGCGCTTCGACGCGCGCAGCCAGCTCGGCTGCCGAGAACGGCTTCGTCACGTAGTCGTCCGCGCCGACCCGCAGCCCGACGATCCGGTCCACCTCCTCGGTCCGGGCGGTCAGGAGCACCACCATGGGGTCGGAGAAGGCGCGCACCTGGCGGAGGACTTCGAGGCCGTCGAACCCGGGAAGCATGACGTCGAGGACGATCACGTCGGGCTCGAGCCCGACGGCCGCGTCGACCGCCGACGGACCGTCGCCCGCCTCCGACACGTCCAGCCCGTCGCGCTCGAGGAAGCCGCGCACGACCGCGCGGATCGCCGGCTCGTCGTCGACGACGAGGACGCGCGGCGGGCGGTCGTGCAGGGTTATCAGAGCATCCTAGCCGCAAGCCGACGACCGCGAGCCCACGCGGACGAGAGCGAGACGACGATCCCGGCCGACTCGAAGCGCGCCGCCCGGGCCTCCCGGCGGGTCATGCCACTTCTCCACGGTCGCGGCTGCATACCGGACGGAGCATCCATGCATGACCGCCGCGCCGACGGTGGCCATCAGCTCGACGCAGCCGCCGCCCAGCCCTGTCTGGCCGGCTCGGGCGAGGCCCCGATGACTCCAGCAGACGCCAGCTCTAGCGGCTGCCGCGGCCGGTCATGCCCATCGCGACACCGCGTGCCTTGGAAGCGCAGGAGCCGGGCATGTCGACGCGCAGCCATGCCCGCGACGCGCCCGCAGCGCGGGGCGCGGTCGCGCACGCAGCGGCGTGCACCGCGGCGGGCGCGGCCGGGACGGCCTGCGCCACCACGATGCCCGGGCCGGCGATCCCGGCGGTGGCGAGGGCTGCGACGGCGAGCGGGCGGGCGACGGTGTGGAGGGCGGTCAGGTGAAGCACGGTTGCGATCCTTCGGTACGGGGGACCTCGTTGTCCCGCACCGGTAGGGACACGCCGTGCCCGAACCGTTTCACCGCGCGGCACTCGCGGCGCGGCCACGCC
>JAJYGO010000136.1 GCA_021785115.1 Chloroflexota bacterium
CGGCGCCGAGGGAGAGCAGGTCGAGGGCACCCTGCGGTGGGATGGCGAGGGGCTGGGCCATGGCGGGCACCTCCGGGCCCTCTCAGATGGTCATGGCGGCGAACCCGCCGTCGACGGGGATGAGCGTGCCGGTCACGAACCCCGACGCCCGCTCCGACGCCAGCCAGATGGCCGTGCCGACGAGCTCGTCCGGCTCGCCCAGCCGGCGGGCGGGCGTGTGTCCGAGGATCGCGCGGATGCGCTCCTCCGAGAGCAGCCTGCGGTTCTGCTCGGCGGGGAAGAAGCCGGGGACGATCGCGTTGACCCGGATGCCGTGGGGCGCCAGCTCGCGCGCCAGGTACCGGGTCAGGATGTTGATGCCGGCCTTCGAGACCGAGTAGGCCAGGACCTTGGAGAGGGGGATCTCCGACGAGGTCGACGAGATGTTGATGATCGTGCCGCCCCGGGCCCGCTCCACCATGGCCTGCCCGAAGACCTGGCAGGCCAGGAACGCCGACGTCAGGTTGGTGTCGAGGATGGCGTGCCACTCCTCGAGCCCGATCTCGAAGAACGGCGTCGAGCTGTTGACGCCTGCCGCGTTGACCAGGATGTCGACCGGCCCGAGCTGTTCCTCGATCTGCCGGCGCGCGTCCCGGACGGAGGCGAGGTCGCCCGCGTCGAGGAGGACCGCCGCGGCCTCCACGCCTGCGGCCCGCAGCGCCGCGACCCGCGCGTCGGCCCGCTCGCGCGAGCGGCCCAGCACCGCGACGGCGGCCCCGGCCGAACCGAGGCCGTGGCACAGCGCGCCACCCAGCACCCCGGTGCCGCCGATGACGGCCGCGACGTGGCCGCCCAGGTCGAACAGATCCATCCGCGCCTCGATATGGTCGAGCATAACAGCGTCTCCCGTCCTGCCGAGGCCCTCTGACCCGCTATGACCAGGCCCGGATCGGCAGGTCAGCCCCTCGGCGGCACGAACGCGACGAAGTACACGTAGTCGAGTGGTTCTGTTCCGAGGTTCCTGACCTCATGCTCGGTGCCGAGCGGAATGAACACGAAGGTGTCAGGCTCGAGCGCGTGGATCTCGCCAGCTAGTTCAAGCTCGCCACGCCCACGCAGGACGTAGTAGGTCTGCTCCTCATCGACGTGGACGTGACGGGGGACTTTGCCACCAGGGAGAACGCTCACGTGCGACGATGCCAGCTTCTGCGTCTCGGCCAGGTGCCGGTAATCCACACCCGGTTCCTTGGCGACGGGGAGATCCCGCAGATAGGTGACCATGGGTACCACCTCCATGACTTCATCCACGACGACGCGACGAGTACGGCGCCGCCAGCCCGATTCCCGATGTCGTGATTTCGCCTCGCGTCAGACGGTCACGGCGCAGTCGCCTGACCCCAGCGGACCCCCTCGAAGGACCAGTTGTTCTCAGCACAGAGGACCCGAACGTGGCTCTCCCAGGTTGGTTCCGTTTCCGGCTTGCCCGCGATGAAACAGTCGAAGCTGAGGTACACGACTCGATCGTTGCCGGCGGCCTTGACCGAGTGATAGGTCCCCGGGGGAATCCGAACCAAGTCGCCCGCCCGGACGTCTAGCACGGTCGAGCCGTCGGGCCCGATGCGCAACACCGCTGCCCCCTCGGTGACATAGAACAGCTGCTCGGCGTCCGGGTGAACGTGCAACGGTGGTGCCTCGTTCGGCTCCAGGACGACCCAGAACGCCTCGGAGGTTGCGGACTCCGCCCGATCCATGATCAACAGGTTCGTGTGGGTGGGAAACCGATAACGAATCGTGTCTGCGGTGCTGAAGACGTAGCGCGTCGACGCCGTGGCCGTACCGCTTCCTTCTGCCGCGTGGCTCATTGCCCCAGACCTCCATGCTGACCGGCAGCCAGCGCAACCGCAGCGTCGACGATCGCCTCGCCGCCACCGGCCAGCAGCGGGCTGGCCGCGGGTTCGTAACCGCCCTCCCCGTAGGCATCCTTCGTTGGGATGTACCCGATCGTGCCGTCGCACAAGACGGCCACGAAGGTGCGACCGGCGCCGAGGCGCCGTTTGATCTCCATGCCGAGCGACGTGAAGAGTTCGCCCTGGATCCCGACATGGGTCGCCGGACCCAGGCCCAGGGCGCTCACCCGCACGCGCACCGGGCGATCGCGGTCCGAACTCGAGGCGTGCTGCAACACCAAACGGGCATGGGCCTCGGCGAGTAGTGCTGCGTGCATCACCTGCTGCGATTCGAGCGGACGCGCGCTTGCCACGAGCTGACGGGCATGCTCGACCGCGCGGGACGCGTCGTCCACAGAGGGAACGCGCCGGCGCGGCAACTCCAGTACCTGCGATCGGCCCCAGACGCGATCGGAAGGCGAAGGCTCCAGTCTTCGTCTCAGGTCGCATGCCACACCAGCGATGGCGCTCCCGTACTGCTCCGCGGACGCGAACGTTCGCCACGGCGCGACGATGCCGATCATGCTGTCCTCCGGGGAGTACCCCCCGGGGTTCACATCACCCTGAGCGCCGGTCGTGAAGAGTGACACGCCGCCGAGCTCGTCGTCCAGCAGCCGACAGACGACTCCCGGGTAGTCCGCCGAGTACAGGAGGTTGTCCGGGCCGAGCGTGGTCGGATGGCAGCTGTAGTTGACGAGCGTGGCGATAGGCTGGCCGGCCATATCGTCGAGCCGCAGGACGGTGACGTCGTCGTCCACCGGCCCGTCGTGCGGATGCCGCCGGTTCTTGCCGATGCCGTTGACGGGGGCGGCACTGATGGCCGCCACCGCCTCTCGCCGGCTCGTCCAGGCTTCCTCGACGGCTGCGGCGATGCTTGTACCGATGGTGCGCTCATACGGGGTCGGCTCGGGGAAGTCGGGGCCGCTATGCGTATGCGTTCCGGCGAGTTGCAGGTGGTCCCGATCGAGCCCGATGCGCGCATGGACCTCGTCGGAGATGATGCCCTGCAGGCGATCGTCGATCTGAAGCAAATCGGCGACCACGAGGACCGCGCGCTCGGTCGGCCCCTCGAAGGCGAGTGCCCGCGCAAACAGCCGATCATGGATCCCTTCGGCCCCGGCCGTGCGAGTCTCGAACCCCTGCATCGGGAGGCCGAGCGGCGGAGTGATATCGACCCTGGCAACGCCAACTCTCATGTCGCCTCCTTGACCTCTGTCAGTGTCACGGCGTGCCCGGTCGCCGCGGAGTCGTAGACGGCGAGGACGACTGCGAGCGTGTCCCGACCGTCCGCCCCCGAAATGGCCGGGGGACGATGCTCCACGATGGCGCTCGTCACGTCACGGTACTGGCGCGCATGGCCGACGAACGTGGTTCCCCACGTCGCGGCCGCTGGACCAGCCTGCTCCTGAGTCGGCTCAGGCCGAGGGACCCCCTGCACCTCCCAACCGACGAGATCCTCGCCGCGCAGGTGGATGTACCCGCGCTCTCCGTAGACCCGCAGTTCGTGCGGCACTCCCGGGTACGCGCACGTCGTCGCAACGAGACTGCCGAGCGCACCGCTTGCGAAAGCGACTGCAGCCGTGGCCGTGTCCTCTGCTTCCATCTTCTTCGCCACGGTCGCCGCCTGCCCGGCCACCCGCACGATCGGGCCGGCCAACCAGCGCACGAGGTCCACCATGTGGATGCCCTGGTTCATCAACGCGCCCCCGTCGAACGCGCGCGTACCCCGCCACGCGGCGCTGTCGTAGTACTGCTGCGGGCGATAGTCGAGCGTGAGCCCCTCGACAAACGCCACGGGACCGAGCGCGCCGTCCGACAGGACTTGCCGGATTGCCTGCACCGCCGGTTCGAATCGTCGCTGGCTGACCGTCGATACCACGAGGTCGCGAGACCGTGCCTCCTCGACGACACGGTCCGCATCGTCCAGACTCAGCGCGATCGGTTTCTCGATCAACACGTGCTTCCCGGCTTGCAGCGCGGCAAGCGCCTGCCCCGCATGGAGTCCCGAGGGCGTGCAGATGACCGCGGCGTCCACACCGCTCCAGCCAAGCGCCTCCGCCAAATCCGTCGACCACGGCACGCCCCATCGCTCGCCGGCCGCCTGCGCTCGCTCCGCGCTGGAGTCGGACACGCCTGCCACGTATGCGCCATCCGTGATGCGAATGGCCTCGATGTGCTGCGCCGAGATGGCGCCCGCTCCGACGATCAGGTATCCGACTCTGGCCATCTTCAGGCCCGCTGGGCGGCGATCTTCGCGACGGCCGTCACGACATCGTCAAGGTCGTGCCGCTCCCCCATCAGGATCGGCAGCGAGAACATCAGGACCTCATCGCTGGCGGCTCGTTCCGCGGCGGGACAAGGATCCGGGGCGCGCCCTCCCAGGCGCGCGATCTCGTCGCAGACGGCCTGGTTGCGGTTGAGGGGCACGTACCCGTGGAACACCGGTATGCCCTCGGCCCGCAGCGCTCGAGCAAACTCCATCTTGGGCAATCCGCCATCCTGGGCACCGAGCCAGCGCAGGTGGTACGTGTACCAGCTGTGCGCGGTCACCCCGTCGGGCACGCGGACGGCCTTGATCCCCGGGATCTGCACCAGCTGCGCGGTGAGGTACGCGGCCGACGCGGCACGATGTTGACGCTGGGCGGGCATGCGACGCATCTGGGCAAGCACGATCGCTGCCTGGAACTCGGTGATCCGCAGGTTCCAGCCGAGCCGCACGTGCTCGTACCACTCGCCGCCTCGTCGACGGCCGACGTTGCGCAGCGACCACAACGTCTCCTCCAGCGCCGGGTCGTTCGTCAGCATCATTCCTCCCTCGCCACTGTTGATCACCTTGGAGGACTGGAAGCTGAACGTACCGATGTCGCCGATCGCGCCGACTGGCCGGCCCTTCCAGGCCGCACCGGCGGCCTGCGCCGCATCCTCGACGATCTTCAGGTTGTGTCGCCGCGCGGCCGCGAGCACGCCGTCCATGTCGACGGGACTCCCGGCGTGGTGCACGGGGATGATCGCCCTGGTGTGGGGCGTTACCGCGGCGTCGATCTTCGTTGGATCGATGAGCAGCGTGTCGAGCTCCACGTCGACGAACACGGGGATCGCACCCAACATGAGTGCCGCGCTCGCCGTCGCGATGAAGGTGTAGGGCGGCACGAGAACCTCGTCCCCGCGTTCGATCCCGAGAGCCTTGAGAGCCACAACCAGCGCCATCGTTCCGTTCGACACGCTGACCCCGAACCGCGATCCTTGCAGGGCGGCGAATTCGCGCTCAAGGTCTGCGACGAAATGCCCGTCGAGCGACCCCCAATGGCCCGACCGAAGCGCTTGGAGCAGCAGCGTCTCTTCTTCGCTGCCGAACTCTGGCCAGGTCGGAAACGGGGTCGTCCGTACCGGCGTCCCGCCATACAGGGCGAGCTTGTCTGCCATCTGACTGCCTCCCAGCACCGCTGTTATCGCGCCGGCGTGAGCTGCTCCTGAGCACCCGCGAAGGCCGCTTGGTCGACGTAGAGCGTCGCGTCAGCGTGGCGGCGGAGCGCGGACGCCGGGCATACGGCGGATACGGGCCCAAGCAACGCGCGCGCGACCGCCGGCGCCTTGTGGGACCCGGGCACGACGACCGACAGGATCCGGATCTGGAGGATCGCCGACATCGTGAGCGTGAGGGCCCGCCCGGGCACTGATGTCAGCGCGTCGAACGCTCCGTCGCGCACCTGCTGCACGCGGCTCGTCTCGTCGATGTCCACGACCTTGACCGCGTGTGGATCGTCGAAGTCCGCGACGTGCGGATCGTTGAATGCCAGGTGCCCGTTCTCACCGATGCCGATGAGGCCGAAGTCGATCGGCCGCGCGGTCACCACCGCCCCGTAGCGTGCGCACTCGTCGGCCAGGCTCTCCGCGGCGCCGTCCATGTACTCGGCGTGCCCGATGGCGACCTGGTGCGTGAGGTGGCTTTCGAGCCACCGGCGCAGAGACAGCGGGTTGCCCCGTCCGAGACCGACGTACTCGTCAAGCTGTAGGACTTCCACGCGTCCCCAGTCGATTCCTGGCTCACGGAGGAGTGCGTGGAGGAACGCCTCTTGCGACGCTGCGGCCGCGAACACTGCACGCACGCTCTCCTGCTCGGCCAAGAGCGCCCTGAGGCGCCTGGCGACGTCTGTCGCCGCCGACGACCCCATCTCATCGACCGACTCGTCAACGCGCACGTGCAGACGCTCAACATCGAAGACGGGCATCACCATGTACCTCCAAGCTCCCTGATCACGCTCCGACAAGCGCTCGGTCCCTTGCCGCGGCGGATGTGAGATTGCGCCCCGACGGGGCATTGGCCATCCAACGCTCACTTCATGCCAGTCAACGTCACGCCCTCGATGATCCGGCGCCGCAGCACCAGAAACGCGATGATCGTTGGGGCGAGCGACACTACTGCGGCGGCGCTGGTGACACCGTAATCCACGGAGTACGTACTGTTGAACTGCGCCATCCCGAGTTGAACCGGATACAGGTTCTGATCGTTCAGTACCAACAACGGCCAGATGAACGCCGTCCACGACTGCAGATACGCGAAGATCGCTAGCGCACTCAGCGCAGGCCCGAGCAAGCGAGGCACCAAGCGAGTCATGATGCCGGTTTCCGAAAGCCCGTCGATACGCGCGGCATCGAGAAGCTCGTCAGGAACGCTGGCCAACACGTTCTGGCGCATGAAGAAGATCCCATAGCTCAGCACGACGTACGGGAGAATCAACCCTGGCAACGTGTTCACCAGAGATAGCGCCTGCACCTCGAGGAACACCGGTAACATGTAGATCTCAAAGGGGATGATCGCCGTAGCCAGAATCGTGATGAAGATGAAGTTGTTGCCCGGGAACCGAAACCTCGCCAGGATGTATCCGGCCACCAGCGAAGTGATGAGGATGAAGACTGTCGAGATCGTCGCGAACACGACGCTGTTCAGAAGCCAGCGCCCAAATGGCGCAGTACTGAACGCCGTGACGTAGTTGGCTAGCGTCCAGTGCTGAGGCAGCAGTGACGGAGAGGCCTGAAGCACCTCGGCGCCTGGACGGAATGAGGCGCTGACCAGCCAGAAAACCGGGAACACCATCCCGACCCCGACGATCAACAGGATCACTTCGACGACGGACCGGCCGAGTCGACGACGCAAGTGTGACATTATCATGGTACCAGTCAACTAGTCGGTCGGTCGGCTGAGGAACCGGAATTGAATGAGCGTCAACGCAATGACGACAAGGAGTAGGTACACCGCCTCGGCTGCGGCATATCCCATGTTGTAGTACCGGAACGCGTTCTGGAAGATGTCATATACGAGTACGCGGACGAGGTAGCCAGGTGCGCCCTGCACGTCTGACGCGAGGACGTACACCTGCGTGAAGACATTGTAGGATTGAATAGTCGTTATCACCGTTACGAAGAGCAGAATCGGAGCAATGAGAGGAACCGTGATATGCCGGAACTTCTTCCAACTGCTCGCTCCGTCAACCGCGGCGGCCTCGTAGTACAGGTTCGGAATCGATCGTATTCCCACCAGGAGAATGATCATGTTATAGCCGACCTGTGCCCAGACCGAGATCAGGATCACTGACACGACTGCCAAGGTCGGGTCGGTCGTCCACGGTTGAGCCGGGATGCCAAACAGCCCCAGCACATCGTTCAGGAGTCCGCCCTGATATTCGAGGATCAACCGCCACCCCAGAGTCGCGGGCACCAGGGGCGCCACCACCGGAAGGAAGAAGAGCACCTCGATCATGGACCCAATCCGGCCGGCCCCGCGAGCAAGTAGTGCTGCGACAAAGAAGCCAACGACCACCGACACAACGGTCGTGGCGAACGCGAAGATCGTCGTATTGATGAAGGCGGTCTGGAAGTTCGGATCGCCGAGGAGAGTCATGAAGTTGGCAAGGCCCACGAAGACGTGGGTTGAACCGACGAGGGGCCAGTTGAATAGACTCAGGAAGAGGGTATACAGGATCGGAATGATCCGCAGAAAGGCGAAGAGCGCGACGACAGGCGCCAGAAACCCATAAGCGAATAGATACGCCCTGCGCCTGCGAGGTGGGATCGACCGGAAGGCCCCCATCGCCGTGGCCGGGATGCGCGACACTCCGGCGAGTGGGCCCATCACGCGATCTCGCAGTCGCGTGTCGAGTCCAGCGACCGTCGTCTGCCGTTCGGTGAGGTTCCCGACACAAGGTTGCCTTGGGTGCTCTCACGTCTCTGAGCTGGCATCCTTCTCACCCTCGCATCGGCCTGGCCTCCGCAGCTCGTTGGCCGCAGAGGCCAGGCCCATCACGTCTGGACCTGCAGTGGTCCGTCCCGTCCGGATCTACTGCCCGTAGTCGTCGTGCGCCTTGAGGATCGAGTTGCTCTCGTCGGCGAACTGCTGCAGCTTCTGCAGCGCGCCGGCGGGGTTATCCACCAAGCTCTTGTCCGTGTAGGTTGCGACGAGATGATCGGCCAGCTTGGTCTCGATCTCGTCCCATTCATCGAGCGGATAGTCGGTCTGGTACCCGGCCTGGTATGACGGATCCTTCACGAGGAACGCGCCCCACGCGGGCTGCTGCGCGATCAGGGCCGAGTAGTCAAGGTCGACGCGGGCCGGAAGCCAGCCGGAGATTGTGGCGATGGACGTTTGCTGGGGAAGGTTCTCAAGGAATCGCAGGAAGTCCCATGCGGTCTGCTGATGTGGGGACGACTTCGCCACGAACATCGCTTCCGGGCTGTGCAGCGACGTGGTCGGCATCTGCACGGCACCGTAGTTCAGGGTCGGGGCATTCTTGGCGATGTCGCCGATGACCCACGACTCCCGCACGAACATGGCTGTCTTCTGCTGCTCGAACGCCTGTGAATCGGAGGCGATCTTGGTGTCGTCGACGAGCGGCGGCTTGTTGATCATATTGACGTACATCTCGAGCACCTTGACGCCCGCATCGTTCGCGTAGCTGGCGTGGTACTTGCCGTCGGTCGTCTTGGCCAGGATCCCCAGGGGCGCCTGTGGCGTGCCGTACTGCATCAGCCAGATCCAGTACTTCTCGGCGACGCCGCTTCCCTGGCCGCTCAGTCGCAGGCTGAGGCCCGACCGCGTCACGTTGCCGCTCGCGTCGCGCTGGGCTAGAGCCGTCGCGTCGGAGACCACCTGGTCCATAGTGGTCGGCGGCTGGAGGCCGGCAGTACTGAACATGTCCTTGTTGTAGAAGATGGCATTCGCGCCGACGAAGATCGGCACGCCCCAGATCTGGCCCTTGTACGACACGTTCTGGACCGTGAAGTTGTCGAAAGCACCGCCCGAGATGAACGTCTTCATCCAATCAGGAACCGGAGCGAGGAGGCCCTGGTCGATGAATCGAGCGAGGAACGGTACCGTCCGGATGACGATGTCGGTCGATGTCTTGGTAGGCAGCGCGACCGTGAGCTTCTGCTCGTAGCTGCGCAGGTCGGGGCTTGGCGTCACGTCGATCGTCACGTTCGGGTGCAGCTGGTGGTACGCGGTGGCGGCCTGCTTGTAGACCGCGTCCATTTCGGGGTAGCCGCCTGACAGCGTCAGGTGGATCTGGCCCGTCTCGGGGCCCGGCCCCTCAGTTCCTACGCTGGCGGCCGGCGGGGCGCCGGAGGCACCCGCCGCTGGCGCAGCCGGCGTGGCCGTTGCGGCACTCGAGCACGCACCGACCACCGACACTACCGCCACCAGGGCAGCGAGCCGTTTCGAAGCCCACATTCCCATCACCTCTCCTCTTCCCTCGGGGATCCTGTCGCGATCAGTCGATCCGTGTCTCGGGACGCGCCGACGACAGGTGCGCCGGCGCGCCGCTCTTGCTCAAGGTTCGGCATATCCCCTCCTCTGCGGCCAAGGACGATGTGCGACGACGCCCCTCCTCATGCTTCGACCAGGTGGCTCATGCCGATCCCCACCGGCAACGATTGCGGCGCGGCCAGCATCGGCGCGACTTCTGTTCGCAAGCGGCGAATTGTTTCGGTGTCGTAGGGAGCGGGCAACGACGCGATCACCGTCGTCACACCTATCTCGAGATGTGCGGCGATGCGGGCAGCGATGCGTTCGGGGGGACCGAGCCATGGGTCCGGTTCGATGTCGGGCGAGGTCCGGTTGTTGGCAAGCGCGCGCTCCCAGACGCGCCGAGCCTCGGCCGGGTCATCCCGGATCACCAGCTTGCACGTCACCGACCGCTCGATCGAGCTGGGATCACGCCCCAGCGCCTCGCAGTGGGCGTCGAGGACGCTGGACTTGCGCCGCAGGGTCTCGAGCGACCCCATGGCGTTCCACATGTCCGCGTATCGCGCCACGGTGCGAAGCGTCCACTTCTCGCCCGATCCACCGATGAGGAGCGGCATCTCGGCTCGGATCGGTAGTGGGGCATGCCGGGCCTGATGGAACTCGTATCCGGAACCTACGTGCTCGGTCTCGTGCCCCCGAAGCAACGAGCGAACAATGCCGGCGGAGGCGTCGAGCCACGCCAGGCGGTCGGCGATCCCGGCTCCGAAGGGGATCCCATGCGCCCGATGCTCGGGCTCGAACCAGCCAGCGCCGAGGCCCACGATGGCTCGTCCGCCCGAGATGTGGTCAAGAGTCGCCGCCATCTTGGCGACCAGGCCGGGGTTGCGGAACGTGTTCGCGCCGACCAGCAATCCAAGGTGCACGTTCCGTGTCGCCTGTGCCATCGCGCCGAGCAGCGTCCAGCCTTCGTACACGGGCTGCCGCATCTCCCCGAAGGTGGCGTAGAGATGGTCCTGGGTGAAGAGGTAGTCGTACCCGAGCCGACCGATGAGACGGCTGGCCTTCAGCAGCGCCGGCCACGACGTTGCCTGGCTCCACAGGGAGAACCCAAGCTTCAGCGGTCGCAATGGTAGATCTCCGTCGCCGTGCTCCAGGTCGTCTCGACTGCGTGGGCCGCCGAGGGCGGACCGTTGTGCTGTTCACGCCCGAGGCCGGCCGGGAGGAACATCGACACCGCGGGGTCGGCGTCCTGAACGGGTGCCTGTCCTCGGCCTTCTTCGGATAGGCGGACGCGGAAGGTATCCTTGACTGGCCGGCGCTTTGCCAGCGATCACTGGAGGGATCTACTGAAGCGCTACATGACGCTAGCACCTTCGTCAAGCGGCATCACCCCTCCAGGCCTCGTCCCCATCCGACGCCCGCGTTGACGAGCACGATCCCACAAGCGATGGGGGCGAAACCGCACCGTGTGACGCTACCCAAGCCGCCTGCCATCTGGTATCGTTCGGAAGCGCTTTACTGAAGCGGTTCATTGAGGAGCGCAATGGAGAGACCGCAGCGCGTGACGATTGCGCAAGTCGCCAAGCTTGCCGGCGTGTCGATCACCACCGTCTCCAACGTGCTGAACAACCGTACCGACGCCATGCGGCCGGCGACCCGAGACCGGGTGCTAGAGGCCTCGCGGGTCCTCGGATACCATCCGAGCCAGGTCGCACGCAGCCTCGTGATCCGGCAGACGGCGACTGTCGGTCTCGTCATCGCCGAGATCGCGACTCCTCTGTTCTTCGGTGCTGTGAGCATCATCGAGCGGGTGGCACGCGAGCATGACTTCAACGTCCTGCTCTGCCACGCGTCGACCACGGAGGAGGAGCGGGATGCCCTCGACCTCCTCCAGGAGAAGGAGGTCGAGGGGGTCATCTTCCTGTCGACCTCTGACTACCGTGATGACGGCGCCCTCGACAGGCTCGCAGGACGCGTCCCTGTCGTCACCATCAACCGGGCGGGCACCGGCGGTGTATTCGACCGTATCGGCTGGGACAACGCACAGGGAATCGCCGATGCGGTGAGACATCTCCATGCGCTGGGCCATCGCAGGATCGCATTCCTGCGCGGCCCGAGCGAGCGGCAGGGAACCGACGAGCGATTCCAGGGCTACCGCTTCGGCCTGGCCGAATGCGGGCTCAAGTTCATGGGTCAGTACGTCGCTTCAGGCGACTACACAGCCAGGCCCGCCGAGTGGCAGGGGGCCACCGAGGAGATCTTGTCGGCGTCCGTCAGACCGACGGCGGTCATCGCGTCGGATGACAGCGTGGCCGCCGTTGTCATGCGGACGGTGCAGGCTCACGGACTTCGAGTCCCCAACGATATGGCGGTCGTCGGAGTGGACGACCAGCCCTTTGCCGAGCTCCTCAATCCGGCACTGACCACGGTACGTCTACCGATCGTCGAGGCTGGGCAGGAAGCCATCACGCTGCTGCTCGAACGTCTCCGCGAGCGGACCCAGGGCCCCGTTCGCCTGACGCTTCCGATGACGCTGGTTGTACGTGCTTCCTGCGGCAGTTCGCCGACGGCAGTCGGCGACGCTGGCGAGTTACCCCCCGCTTCGGCATGAGTGCGTTGTGGGCGGTAGCGCCGTGTCGTGGTGATTCTCGGCTGGCGCGGCGAACGTCATCCAGGGTCACGTTCAGCCCGGTCGAACGCAAACCGCCCGCCCGCCACGTACGCCCAACCCGGTCGGCGCCGCCTCTGCATGACGAGACGAGATGGTTGGACGACGGACCAGCGCGCGGCTCGGGTCTCTCCGGATAGGCAGGTCGGCGCCAGCTCGGCCCATCAGCGGCGCGGGCGACGTCCGCGCCGGCCCGGAGCCGACATCCGCGGACCTGATCCTCCTTGCCGCGGTCGCACTCTGGGGCCTGAATTACTCGGTCGTCAAGGTCGGGCTCACCGAGATCGAGCCGCTCGCGTTCCCCGTCGTTCGTTTCGGTGTCGGTGGCCTCGTGCTGCTCCTGATCCTGCGATGGCGTGAGAGCTCCGTCGGCATCGAGAGGGCGGACATCGGCCTCCTCGCGCTCGCCGCAGTGCTTGGCATCACCCTGAGCCAGATCTCCTTCGTGTTCGCGTTGATGAACACGAGTGCGTCGGACACGGCGCTCCTCGCAGCCACTGCGCCGATCGTGACAGCGGTGCTTGCCACCCTCGTTGGGTTGGAGCGAATGGGACGCCGCCACTGGCTGGCGACGGTCGTTGGACTCGGCGGGGCCTTGTTGATCGTGGTTGGCGGCGTGTCCCCCGCACATCTGGGCACGAACCTTCTGGGTGACGGACTGGCGCTCGGGAACGTCGTCGGCTCGAGCGCATCCGCGCTCCCGATAATGCCGTTGTTGCGCCGCTACAGTGCGCTGCGTGTTCTGACCTGGGAGATGCTCTTCGGGACCGTCATGCTGCTACCCGTGGCGCTTCCCTCGCTCGTGTCCCAGGACTACGCCCACGTGAGCACGACCGGGTGGGCAGCGCTCGGGTACGCCGTCATCTTCAGTGGGATCGTCACCAACCTGCTCTACTTCACCGCAATCGGTCGGGTGGGACCGTCCCGCGCGGCGCTCTACCAGTACGTACAGACGTTCCTCGCCGTGCTGTTCGCGGTGTTCCTGCTGAACGAGCAGGTCACCCTTGTCCAGCTCGTCGGAGGGGCGATCGTTGTCGGCAGCGTCGTGGTGGGCAGACCCAGGCACTCAGTGCGGAGGGGAATCACGGGGCTGCCGACCGTTGCCGCCATCGACGATGGCGGACCATGAGCAGTGTTTCACCGGCACGGGCTCCCACCTGTGTCCCGTCTATTCCTGCCCTGAGTAGACGATCTCCCCTCCGACCAGAGTCCCGTCGACGGTCAGCATGGCGGCTGCCGCGTCGAAGCGCAGGACGGTCAGATCGGCAGCCATCCCGGCCCTCACGGTGCCCCGCCCCGCGCGGCCGTCCAACCCGAGCAGGCGCACTGGGTTCGTCGAGGCGAGTCGGACGGCGTCCGCGAGCGTGAGTCCCGCATGTCGGACGGCTTGCTCGACGCAGTCGAGCAAGCACGCCGACGACCCGGCGAGGTACGGGGTCCCGAGCAGGTTCACGCGGCCATCGACCATCACCTCGACCTGGCCACCGATGGACGCATAGACCCCCGGCGCGAGGCCGGCGACGTCGATCGCATCGCTGACGAGGACGCTGCGCTCGACGCCCTTGGCGCGGATGACCGTCTGCATGACTGACGGCGGCAGGTGATGACCGTCGAAGATGAAGCCAGCCATCATCCGATCCTCGGCGAGCTGGTCCCAGATGTAGTTGGGGTGGCGCCTGATCATCGCGTGCGCCCCATTGCCGAGGTGGGTCGAGAGGCGCGCGCCCGCATCCGCGGCGGCGCGGATCTGCGTGCTGTTCGCGGCGGTGTGACCCACGGAGGCGATCACGCCATCGTCGGTGATCGCTCTGATGTAGGCGATCGCTCCCTCGTGTTCCGGACTCAGAGTGATGATCCGGATTCGCCCGCCGGCAGCAGCTTGCCATCGCCGATACTCGGCGAGGTCCGGCAGCCGGATGTGCTCGAGTGGGTGGGCACCCCGGGGACCGTCCTCCGGCGAGATGTACGGTCCTTCCACGTGAATGCCGAGAATGGACTTGGCCACCAGGGGGTCGCTCTCGCATGCTGCGGCGATGGCCTCGATGCACCGAACCATGTGGTCCTCGGATTGGGTGCACACGGTCGGGCAGACGCCGGTCACGCCTCGCTGCCAGAGCGCCCGGACCATGCCACTGACCTCGGCAACCGAGGGGTTCGCGGCATTGGCGTCGAACCCCGCGAAACCGTTTACCTGCACGTCGACCAGACCGGGCGCGATCCAGACGTCCGGAGCCGCGTCGCACTCCTCGACCGCCACGATCCGGTCGCCCGCAAGGGTCAGGCAGGCACCGCGCCCGGTTTCGACGAGCCTACCTCGGAGCGTTGAGACCATGGACCAGCCCGCCTTTGCTCACAGGCATGTTGCCCAACAACGAGCCTCTCTGCTCGCCTGGACATGCCGCCGGTCAGGCGGTGACCCAGGAGCCCAATCCACCCGCACGCGAGGGCGGAAGCTGCGGTGCAGGCGCCCGATGCGTCTTCTGCCCCGAGTTGGACTGCCAGCCTCCGGGGTCATGCCCGCAAGGGTACGGCGTGGGATCCGTCCGTGCCAGACGATCTGGAGATCCTCGATCGCGTCGCGGGGGACTCGTTCGTCGTCGGCCTCGCCTACGGGTTCCTCGCGGGCATGCCTGCGGAGGAGGCGGTCGAGTGGGGAGCGGCGCACGGGGCGCTCGCCATGACGACGCCGGGCGAGACCAGCATGGTGGCGCGCGACGAGGTGGAGCGGGTGGTCCGGGGCGGCACGGCGCGCGTGCGTCGCTGAGTCGCCGCGTGCGCGGCTCATGCAGCCGGCTCCCCACCCTGCCCTGTCCCCGGCACCGAGCGGCAGGCGCCACCGGTAGGCGATGATCTCGCCATGCTCGACCATCTGCCCGCGCCCGCCGCGGCGCATGATCCAGGAACTGGCCCATTCGTCCAGACCGTGACCGGGAGGATCCCCGCCAGCCGGCTGGGATTCACGCTGCCCCACGAGCACACCGGCCTCGAGCTCTGGCACATCCAGAACCGCTGGGACTACTGGGAGCTCATCCGGGACGAGGACGTCATC
>JAJYGO010000026.1 GCA_021785115.1 Chloroflexota bacterium
TCCGATCTCCGAGAACCTCGGGTTGATCTCGAACGTGATCGGGCCCCGCGAGGTACGACGCAGCTGGACATTGCATGGACCCAGGGGCCGAAGCGATGCCGCGACGCGCAGCGCCTCGGCCTCGACGTCGTGGTGGCGGGCGACGCGAGCGCGGAATGTGTCTCCCGCGACGAGCTGGTCGCGGCGGTAGCTCACCGCACCGACCGTCTGGCCGGTCGAGAGGGTGAAGACTGAGACGCTGTACTCCTCGTCGTCCGGCTCCAGGCGCTCCTGGACCACCATCTCGACGCCGAGTTCGCGGACCGGCTCCAGATCCGCCCAGGCGTCGACCCGGTGAAGTCCGCGCGACCCCGTTCCGTGCACCGGCTTGGCGACGAGCGGGAACCCGACCTCGGTCACGAGACGCTCCACCTCCTCCGCAGCCGCGAGAGGCGCATAGCGAGGAAACGCGAGGCCGGCGCGCTCCAGGAACCGGCACGTCTCCAACTTGTCCAGCGCGATCCGCAGGACGGTCGGCGGGCTGGCGGCGACGGTCGCGCCCGCTTCGGAGGCGATCTCGGCCGCATGCCGCGAGAGCAGCTCCAACTCCTTCTCGGAGCCGGGGAGGATGAGCCTGACGGCCTCCTTCCGACACACCCGCACGAGCTCGGTCAAGTACGCCGGGCCATCTGAGCAGTGCGGCAGCAGGTATCCGGCATCGACCCACTCGAGCCCGACACACGGCCGGGCCCGGTCCGTCCCGACCACGCGGCAGGGGATGGACGATGCGCGGGCCGCCTTGATCACTGCCTGCCCGACCGTGTCCCCGACTCCGGTGACCAGCACCGCCACCGGGGCCGCTCCAGCGCTCACCCTTGGGACTCCTTGTCGCCTGACTCCACGCCGAGGAACCTCGTCTCGGCACCGCTGCCGGCCACGGTGATCCCCTCGCGGCGGAGAACCTTCAGCGCTGTCGCGAGCAGGATCCGGAGGTCCAGCCAGAAGCTCCGGTGGTCCACGTACCACACGTCCATCGCCAGTCGCTCCTGCCAGCCGACGGCGTTGCGTCCATGGATCTGCGCCCAGCCCGTGATGCCAGGCCGGACTTCGTGGCGCCGCGACTGCTCCGCGGAGTAGCGTGGCAGATACTCCATCAGCAGCGGGCGCGGCCCGACGAGGCTCATGTCGCCCTTGATGACGTTGATCAGCTCGGGCAGCTCGTCCAGGCTCGTCCGGCGCAGCATTGATCCGAACGGGGTCATGCGCTCCGCGTCGGGGCGCATCCGGCCGCTCGGAAGCGTCAGGTTCCGCATCGTCCGGAACTTCAAGATGCGGAACGGCACGCCTCCTCGACCCGGCCGCTGCTGCCTGAAGAGCACCGGCGAGCCGAGGTTGACGCGGACCGCGAGCGCCACGCCAAGCAGCACCGGGGACAGGGCGATCACGGCTGCAGTCGCGGCGACCGCGTCGAACAGGCGCTTTGCACGGCTGTCGGGATAGTGCCGTGCAGCCCGGACCATCAGGACGTGCCGCCACGCGTCGTGCGCCACGACCTCGCGAGGCTGGTCTGTGGCGAGCAGCCGGTAGGTGGCGCTCCCCGACGCGAGGCGCTGGTAGGCGGCGCGCTGCTCCTCGAGCGCCGCGACGGAGAGCTCGGGCTTGCGGTCCCGGATGGCACCCGTGCTGGCGTCCAGGATGAACGTGAGGTTCGGCCTGGGGAGGAGCGGGCGCAGGAGCCGGACGAGCCACCACGAGCCGCGCACCAGGTAGCGTCGCTGATCGACAAGCAAGTCGTCGAAGGATCGGTCGTACGCGATGCAGGAGTTCCTCGCCATGGCCGGGCGGACGATCAGCATCCAGCCCAGCAGCGAGTCCCCGAAGTAGTAGAGGACCTTGGCCCACGAGGCGAGGACGCCGCGCGGCGCCCGGGCGTGGGGCTCCGGATCGCTCGGGTTCCCGATGCGGTGGAGGACGTCGGGGCGGAACTTGTACACGCGGAAGCTGCTGAACGCCGGTCTGGCTGCATCAGACAGGTCCTCGAGCAGCGTCGTCTTCCCCGCCCCGTCCGGCCCCAGGACCGCAAGGTGAATGCCGGGCGGGTGGAGCGCGCGGCGGGTCAGCCGGGCAGCTTCGCGCAGCCCGAGCCGGGCGCGGGCCGGGTGCCTGGCGTGCAGGTGACGGCGGAGCGCCCCGAGCTGCGTGAAGGAGTCGACGATCCAGTCCTCCAGGCTTCGGCCGGTGTCACCGAAGACCTCGGTGAAGGCGGCCTCGCACGGCCCGGGCGCCGCTCGAACCAGGTCTCGGACCCGCTCCAGGTGATCTCGCGCCTCGGCCGAGGTCGAGACCGCCTTGGCCAGGCGGTACACGCACTCTGCAGCCGGAGACGCGACCACGTAGCCGTCCTCGCGGCGGTTGCGGTCCCGGAGCAGGATCGTGTCGCTGACCAGGCAGCGCGGGCCTTGCGTGAAGTGAGACCGGACGTCGAGGGCGATCCGCTGCTCGGGGCGCTCGGGATCCGCGATCACCGTGTAGGTGGCGTTCACCTCGTGCTCGATCGACTGGACGACGACCCAGCCGCACGACCGGGCGACGCCACGGACGATCTCGCGGATCCGGCCGAGGTCTCGGTCCGGAACCGCGTAGTCGATATCCTGCCGGGGCGGATGCGGAATGGCGGCGGACCCGTCGAGGATGGCGTACGGGATCCCGTGCCGCTCGAGCTCCGCGAAGAACTGCGCGCACAGCTCGTGCCGCTCAGCTGCCACCTGCGAACGCCTCCTGGCCGCGTGTGGTCGCGCTCCACGCCGGATGGCGCTCCACGCCCGCCCCCGGGATGTGCGTGCGGTGCCGCCTCGGCAGCAGCGCGAGCCTACTGCGAAGCATGAAGGGCATCAACTCGACAGAGCCCACGACGGGCACGTGGTCGTGCGCCAGTCATGCGGGCCCGTCCACCGCGACCCTGCCCGCCAGGGTGGGGCGAGCCACGGGCCCGACGACCGTCGCGCCGTCGGCCACGTCGCGCGCCACGACAGCTCCGGCACCGACAACGGCATCGCGCCCGACGCGAACCCCGGGGAGGACCACGCTCCCCATCCCGAGCGTCGCGCCGGCCCCGATCACACAGCCACCGCCGAGGTGGACCCCCGGGAAGAGCGTGGCGAAGTCCTCGACCACCACGTCATGCCCGATCGTGCAGTTGACGTTGACGTGGGCGTGGCGTCCGATCGCGACGTGGGTGGTGAGACGCGACCCGGCGG
Source organism: Chloroflexota bacterium (assembly GCA_021785115.1). The sequence goes on from JAJYGO010000026.1 coordinate 3,237, forward strand.
CCACGATCCCTCCGTCGCCGACGAGCACGTCGCGACCGAGCGTCGCGGTCGGGTGCACCAGTGTCCCGAACTCCGCCTGGCGACCTCCGTGGGCCAGGGCATCGATGCGGCGCCGCGAGCTCCCCGAGCCGATGGCGATCACGTAGCTGGCGTCGACCTCGCCGATCCTGCTCGACGGGCCGAGCAGCGGCAGGCCGAGGCGCTGGAGTGCACGCACATCGGGCGCACCGTCGTCGAGGAAGCCACGGACCGCGAACAGCGGCCGAAGGGCATTGATGTCGGCGACGAGTTCGAGCACCTCGCGCCCGAAGCCGCCGGCCCCCACGATCACGAGTGGTGTCGGGCCGAGTGTCACGGCGTTCGCCCCTTCCCCCGTTGGCCCCTGTTGCATCCGCTGGCACCTCGGCCCTGAGATCGCGATCCTGCCCGACATCGGCCCGGCGGTCGCCCAGTGTACGTTGCCGGGGCGCCGGAACCGAGGGCGAAGGGCGGCCTACCCGCCCGCGAGACGGCTCGCCCTCGACCGCAGCTCGGCGCGCAGCAGCTTGCCCGCCTCGTTCCTGGGCAGCGCATCGAGGAAGGCGATCGCGGCGGGCACCACCGGGGCGGGAAGGCTGGCACGACACCGGGCGAGGAGCGCCTCGGCGGTCGGGGCCCGGTCGGACCGCGCCACGACGAACGCCACCGCGACCTCGCCCATCAGGCTGTCGGGCACGCCGACCACGGCGACCTCGTCGACGTCGGGGTGCTGTGCGATGAGCTCCTCGATCTGGGCCGGAGCGACCCGGTGCCCGCCGATCTTGAGCATCTCGCGGGCCCGACCGCGGTGGTAGAGGAAGCCGTCACCGTCACGCTCCGCCAGGTCGCCGGTCCACAGCCAGCCGTCACGCAGGATGACGGCCGTCTCGGCCGGGTCGTCGACATAGCCGGGTGTGACGTTCGGGCCGCGCGCAACGAGCTCGCCGACCACGCCCGGCGGCAGCTCACGCCCGGCCCCGTCCACGACCCGCAGCTCCACGCCGGGGATCGCGATCCCGATCGACCCGCGCTTCTCCTGCGCCCGGTAAGGCGGGAGGTAGGCCAACCGTGCCGTGGCCTCCGTCTGACCGTACATGACGTACAGCTCCGCCGGGGCGAAGACGCTCCTGGCCCACGCGATCGTGTCCGGGGCCATCGCCCCCCCGGCCTGGGTCAGGTACCGAAGGCGAGGAAACGACATCGAGGCGATGTCCACCTTGCGGCGGAGGATCTCGAAGGTGAGGGGGACCCCGGCGAAGCCCGTGCAGCCCTCGGCGGCCAGCGTGCCCATCACGTTCCGCGGGAAGGCCATCCGGCCGTCCAGGACGACGGACCCACCCACCAGGAGATGCGTCTGCAGCACGCTGCGGCCGTAGCAGTAGTAGAGCGGGAGGCTCAGGAGCGCCCGATCGCGGGAGGTGAGTCCCAGGTACTCGACGATCGACCGGCTGTTGGCGTCGATGTTGCGGTGCGTCTGGATGACACCGTGCGGGCGACCGGTGCTGCCGGACGTGTAGAGGATGAGCGCGGGCCAGTCGGGCTCGGGGTCCACGTCGGTCGTGCGCCCGGCGGGGGACATGCCTGCGTCCAGTGCGGCGAGCCGGCCATCGTCACCCAGCCAGGTGACGGGGTGGTCGGCCAGGAGCGTGGCGTCGCTCGCGGACTCCTCGTGGCCGACGACCCAGGCATGCTCGACCCGCAGCCCCCGGAGCGCCCTGCGCCACGCCGGCGCGTCGCGCCCCGCCATGAACAAGTGGCGGATCCCGATGCGGCCCACGATCTCGCCCAGGAGGTCGGCGCTCCAGCCCCGGTTGACCTCGACCGACGTCGCGCCGAGCCGACTGACGGCGAGCGCCGCCACGATCGTCGCGGGTGAGTTGGCCAGCGCCAGCAGGACGCGTGTCCGGGGCCCCACGCCGCGACTCGCCAGGTGGGCGGCGAGCGCCTCGACTCGGTCTTCGAGCTCCCGATACCCGAGGGTCGTCGACCCGGCAGTCACCGCGGGCGCGTCCGGGCACCTCGCGGCGTGGAAGGCCAGCCACGCCGCGAGGAACGGGGTCCGCGGGAGCTCGTCGGGACGACCGGAAGCCCCCAGCGGCGGGTGAACGTCGATCTCCAATCCAGCCTCCAGCCTCCGGGAGCGGCCCTGCCGGGTGCCGTAGACTCCCGAGCATCGGTTCGCGCCGTCCGCGCCGCGCGACGTGGCGAGCTTGAGGATGCGCGTCGGGAGCCCATCGCATGTTCTCACGGGAAGTCCTCCAGATCGACCCCCTGCGCGAGGCGGAGCGGATCGAGGGCGAGATCCGTGCTGGCGTCCTCGGCGACCTTCGCCGGCGCGGCGTCGTCGTGGCGATCTCGGGCGGGGTGGACAGCTCGCTGGTGGCCACCCTGGCCGTGCGTGCCCTGGGGCCGGAGCGCGTGTTCGGCCTCCTGCTCCCGGAGCGGGACTCGTCGCCGGACTCGCTCCGGCTCGGCCAGCTGCTTGCCGACGGGCTCGGGATCCGATATGCGGTCGAGGACATCTCGCCGACCTTGGCAGCTGCGCGCTGCTATCAGCGCCAAGACGAGGCCGCCCGGGCCGTCGTCCCCGAGTTCGGCCCCGGCTGGCGCTGCAAGATCGTTCTGCCGCCGCTCCTCGAGGGCGACCGCCTCAACATCGCACAGCTGGTCGTCGCCGACCCCGAGGGCAACCAGCGTCGAGTGCGGATGCCGTCAGCCGCCTACCTCCAGATGGTTGCCGCCACCAACTTCAAGCAGCGGACGCGGATGATGGTGGCCTACTACCACGCCGATCGGCTGGCGTACGCCGTCGCCGGAACGCCCAACCTCCTCGAGTACGACCAGGGGTTCTTCGTCAAGCACGGCGACGGTGCGGCCGACATCAAGCCGATCGCCCACCTCTACAAGACGCAGGTGTTCGCGCTGGCCGAGGCGCTCGAGGTGCCGGCGGACATCCGGCGAAGGCAGCCGACCACCGACACCTACTCGCTGTCTCAGACCCAGGAGGAGTTCTACTTCGCCCTGCCGTACCCCGAGATGGACCTCTGCCTGTGGGCCGTCGACCACGGCACGCCCGCGACCGAGGTGGCGGAGGCGATCGGGCTCACGGCCGAGCAGGTCCGGCGAGTGTTCCGCGACATCGAGGCGAAGCGGCGGGCCAGCCGGTACCTCCATGCGGTGCCCCGGCCTGTTCGCTCATCCTGAGCCGTGTGCGGACTCGCAGGCTCCATCACGCTGTCACCGGCGCTGCCGCCGCCTGAACTGGACGACCTCGAGGCGATGGTGGCGTCGCTGCGCCATCGCGGGCCTGACGAATGCGGGTTCTACCGTGACCAGCGTGCCGCGCTGGGGCACGCTCGACTCTCGATCATCGACCTCGCCACGGGACAGCAGCCGCTGGCCGGCGAGGACGACCGGGTCTGGGTGGTCTTCAACGGCGAGATCTACAACCACGTCGAACTACGCAAGGAGCTCGTGGCGCACGGGCACCGCTTTCGGACGCGGAGCGACACGGAGGTCATCGTCCACGCCTGGGAGCAGTGGTCGGATGGCGCCTTCGAGCGGTTCAACGGTCAGTTCGCGATCGCGCTGTGGGACTCGCTCGACGAGGTCCTGGTGCTGGCGCGGGACCGGTTCGGCGTGCGGCCGCTCTACCTGGCCGAGCACGACGGCCGGCTGTGGTTCGCCAGCGAGGTGAAGGCGCTCTTCGCCGGCGACCGGAAGATGCCGCGCCGTCTGGACCCACTGGGCCTGGCAGAGGTCTTCAGCTTCTGGGCGACCGTGGCGCCGCAGACGGCGTTCGTCGGGGTTGAGGAGCTGCGGCCGGGGACCGTGCGGACCGTTCGCGGGAATCGGGTCACCGACAGGGCATTCTGGGAGCCCCGCAATCCGCTCGACGACGCACCGGCGTCCGCGGTCAATGCGGACGAGGCCGCAGAGGCCGTTCGGGACGCGCTCGAGTCGTCGGTCCGGCTCCGCATGCTGCGCGCAGACGTGCCCGTCGGCAGCTACCTGTCAGGCGGGCTCGACAGCTCGATCGTGGCCGTCCTCGGCCTCCGGGCAAAGGGCAGTCGATTCTCGACCTACTCGATCCGGTTCGAGGAGGCGGAGTACGACGAGACGTCGTACCAGCGGCTGATGGCGGAGCACCTGGGGAGCGACCACCACGAGGTGGTGGTGACCCGTCGCGCGATCGCGGACGCGTTCCCGGAGGTCGTCGCCCACGCGGAGTCGCCGATGCTTCGCACCGGTCCGGCCCCCTTGTTCCTGCTCTCGCGGCTCGTCCGGGAGTCCGGGGTCAAAGTGGTGATGACAGGCGAGGGCGCGGATGAGCTGTTCGCCGGCTATGACCTCTTTCGGGAGGCGAAGATCCGGAGGTTCTGGGGCCGCCGCCCGGAGTCGGAGCTGCGGCCACTGCTCCTGCGCCGCCTGTACCCCTACCTGTCACGGTCGCCGATGGCGCACGAGGCGATCGCGCGCGAGTTCTTCGGCCGCGACCGCGAGGCATGGGCGAGGCCCGGCTTCGGGCACCAACCCCGATGGCAGGCGGCTTCGGCGCTCCAGCGGCTGTTCACGCGCGAGCTCCGCCGTGCGATGGCCAGCGGTGATGTGACCGGACGGCTGCTCTCCCGCCTGCCGACTGGGTTCGAGCGCTGGCCGGCGCTCGCGCAGGACCAGTTCCTCGAGACGCAGACGATGCTGTCCGGATACCTCCTCTCCTCCCAGGGCGACCGGATGCTGATGGCGCACTCCGTGGAGGGGCGCTTCCCGTTCCTCGACCCGGATGTGGTGCGTCTCGCCAATGGGTTGCCACCGTCGCTCAAGCTGCGGGGCCTCGACGAGAAGCACGTCCTCAAGCGCGCTGCCGCAGACCTGGTGCCGGAGCCCATCCTGCGCCGCCCGAAGCAGCCGTACCGAGCACCCGATGCCTTGGCGTTCATTGGAGACGACCGGCCCGCCTGGATCGACGAACTGGTCGCCCCGGACACCGTCGCGGCGGCCGGCGTGTTCGACACCGTGGCGGTCCAGCGCCTGTGGGCCAAGTGCCGCGGGACGACCCTGGGCGCGCAGCCCTCCAACGCCGATAACATGGCGCTGGTCGGGGTCCTGTCCACGGGACTGCTCGTGGAGCGGCTCATTCAGCGGGCGCCGGAGCGACGCCAACGCGTGGAGTTCCAGACACGGATCGACCGGCTGGCGAACGCGTGATCGACGGCCGACGCGGCAGCAGCGCACAGAGGATCAACAGGCGTGACGGTCCAGGAACGGATGCGGGAGTACATCCTCGAGTCCTTCTACGTGAGCGACCCTTCAGAGCTCTCCGACGATCTGTCGCTCATCGACAGCGGGCTGGTCGACTCGACCGGGATGCTCGACATCATCCTGTTCATTGAGGGCGAGTACGGGCTGCGCGTCGAGGACTGGGAGACCACCCCGGACAACCTCGAGACGATCGGACGGATCGCCGCGTTCGTCGCCCGCAAGACCTCGAGCCCAGCGTGAGTGGCGCAGCGCCATCCCTGATCCTCGACCACATCGGGATCGCCGTGCGCTCGATCAACGAGTCGATCGAGCGGTGGACGACCGTGTTCGGCTACCGGCAGGCGACAGAAGTCGTCCTCAACACCCGCCAGCAGGTCCGGGTCGTCTTCCTCGAGCGCGCCGGATCCCTGGCGATCAAGCTCGTTGAGCCAGCAGATCCTGCGTCGCCGATCGCGGCGTTCGTCCGCCGCGGGGGCGGCCTCCACCACCTGTGCTTCCGCGCCCCGTCGGTCGAGGCCGAGGTGGCGCGCCTCGAGGCCCTCGGGTCGCGGGTGGTCTCGCCGCCCGAGCCGGGAGAGGCGTTCGGAGACGAGCTGATCTCGTTCCTCTACGTGGGCGACGGGATCACCATCGAGCTGATCGACACCGACCGTCGGGCCCGCCGGCTCTTCGAGCAGGACTCGGCTGACAGCACGGATGGCGCGGCCTGACGAGGCACGGCGAGCTGGCTGGCGGGAGCCCGTGCGCCGCGCCGGCCGCAGGCACCGCGCGGCCCGAGCCCCCCATCCGGTCGCCCTGGCCGCGTGCTACGGTTGAGGCCGCGACTGCGTCGCTGAGCCCAGCCCGAACGCGGAGGTCCCGTGTCCTCGCCCGCCGCCCGCCCGTCGCAAGCGATCCCGATGGCCAGGCCCTCGATCAGCCAGCGCGAGATCGACCTGGTGACGCAGGTGCTCCGGAGCGACGTGCTCGCGCTCGGGTCGTTCGCGACGAGGTTCGAGGCCGCAGTCGCCGGCGCGGCGCAGCGGGCCCACGCCGTGGCCTGCTCGAGCGGCACCGCCGGGCTGCACCTGAGCGTCCGCGCGCTCGGCCTGCGCGAGGGCGATGAGGTCATCACGACGCCGTTCTCGTTTGTGGCGTCCACCAACTGCCTGCTCTACGAGCGGGTCGTGCCGCGATTCGTCGATATCGAAGAGGATTCGCTGGGCCTCGACCCGGCGCTGGCCGACGCTGCAGCCTCGTCCCGGACGCGAGCGATCCTGCCGGTGCACGTGTTCGGCCGACCCTGTCGCATCCAGGCCATCGCCGGTGTGGCCGCAGGCCGCGGCTGGCGGATGGTCGAGGACGCCTGCGAAGGCCTGGGCTCGTCGGTGAACGGGCGACCGCTGGGCAGCTTCGGCGATCTCGCGACGTTCGCCTTCTACCCGAACAAGCAGATCACCACGGGCGAGGGCGGTGTGGTGGTGACTGACGACCCGGAACTGGACGGGCTGGTGCGCAGCCTCCGAAACCAGGGCCGTGACGCTGACGGGACCTGGCTGCGGCACGTCCGCCTCGGCTACAACTACCGGCTCGACGAGATGTCAGCCGCGCTGGGGGTCGCCCAGATGGAACGGCGAGCAGAGCTGCAGGCAGGACGAGCGCGGGTGGCCTCCGCCTACGAGCGGGCGCTCGGCGACATCGAGTGGATCCGCCTGCCGCAGGCCGGCGAGGGCGAGGTCGTCGACTGGTTCGTGTACGTCATCCGGCTCGACCGGGCGGTGAGCCGCGATCGGGTCATGCAGCGCCTCGCCGAGCGGGGCGTCCCCTCGCGACCATACTTCTCGCCGCTCCACCTGCAGCCGTTCCTCGCCTCGGAGTTCGGGTTCCGCCCGGGCGACTTCCCGGTCGCGGAGCGCGTTGCCGCGTCAACGCTCGCCCTCCCGTTCTCGAGCCGGCACACCGAGGCCGAGGTCGGCCGTGTGGCGGACGCACTGCGCGAGGCGGTCGGCAGGCGCTAGGATCTCCCGGAGGGATGCCTGGGGAGGGTCGGGGTGGAGCGCATCGAAGTGCTCGGCGCTGGCGCTGGCGCGTGGGACGAGCTGCTTGAGCGGTGTCGCCATGACGCCTACCACACCGCTGGCTTCCACCGGTTCGCTGGTGGGTCCGGCGAGGGCGAGCCTCGTCTGGTGGTCGTGCGCGACGGCGACCGGGGCCTTGCGTGGCCGTATCTGCTCCGGCGTCTCGCGGTTGAGCCGGTCTTCGCGGGAACCGACGCCACGGACGTCACCAGCGTCTACGGCTACCCCGGTCCGGTGGCCTGGGGCTGCACACCGGGCGACCCGTTCCTCGACGTGGCCTGGCGGGCGGTTGTCGGCACCTGGCGCGACGACGGCGCTGTCGCCGCATTCACCCGGTTCAACCCCCTGCTGCGCAACGAATCGCTGGTCCCGGAGGCGCGTCCCGGGATGGGGAGCGACGTCGTGGGCACGATCCTCCAGTGCGGACCCACGGTGTCGGTGGACTGCACCGTCGATGACGAGACGGCCAATGCCGGCTACGCGCGCGCATTGCGCCAGCACATCGCGGCCGCTCGTCGCGCCGGCCTGACCACGGTCGAGGACACCTCGTGGGACGCCTTGCCGGAATTCGCGCGGATGTACGAGCGCACGATGGTGCGCAATGCCGCCGCCGACTACTACTTCTTCACGCGCGACGACTTCGAGCGCCTGCGCCACGGGCTCGGGCCGCAGGTCCACCTGCTGACCACGCGGCATGCGAACGGCGTTGCCGCGGCGGGCCTGTTCACCGAGTGCGACGGCATCGTACAGGCGCACCTCGTCGGCACCGACGAGGCGTTCCTGCGCCTGTCACCGGCGAAACTGCTGTTCGACGACGCCCGCCGCTGGGCGCGGCAGCGTGGTGATCGACTTCTGCACCTGGGCGGTGGACGCGGTGGCCGCGAGGACAGCCTGTTCTTCTTCAAGCGGGAGTTCTCGCCCCGACGCCACGAGTTCCACACCGGTCGCTGGATCCTTGACCGGGCGCGCTACGCACAGTTCTCACGAGCCGTCGGCGGTCACAGCGAGGACCGCGTCGCCGATGGCGCGGCGTTCTTCCCCGGCTACCGCTGGTCCGGGCGCACGGCCGACGGATCCGCGGCGGCCGGCAAGCCGATCGGCGAGGCCGTGCTCAGTGGCTGACACACCCTCGGTCGCGGCGAGCGATCCGCACCGCTCCGCTGGGCTCATCCCGGGCAGCTGGTGCGAGGTGCGCCCGATTGACGAGATCCTCGCCACCCTGGACGACCATCAGGCGATCGACGGCCTCGTGTTCATGCCCGAGATGGCGCGCTACTGCGGCCAGCGGTTCCGCGTGCTGATGCGCGCCGGCCGCACCTGTGTCTACCCGAGCGAGGTCCCGTTCCGACGCCTTGACCATGCTGTGACCCTGGGGGGGCTACGGTGCGACGGAGCGGACCACGGCGGCTGCCAGCTCGGCTGCATGCTGCTGTGGCGAGAGGAGTGGCTGCGACCGGTCGATGCCGGGGGTGCCGCTTCGGCGCCGGACGTGGTGGAGGCGACGCCGGTTCGACCCCCGGCGCTGCGGGCGCGCGACACGAAGGACTCGGACCGGTTCGTCTGCCAGGCGACCGAGCTGCGGAAGGCTACCAGGCCCGGTGAGCCGATGTGGCGGCCTGGCCAGTACGTCGAGCTTCTCCGCGATCGCTCGTTCACCGCAGCCGGGCTTGCCGGCATGCTGTTCCGGCCCGCCCGCCGACGGGCGACGAGGATGCTGCGGTCCGTCCTGCCTCGGCGACGGCGCGGACCTGCGCCCGGCCCCCAGTCGCTCGACCTCCAGCCCGGAGAACTCGTCCGCGTGCGCCGACGCGACGAGATCGTGGCGACGCTCGATGCCAGGGGCATGAACCGGGGCCTGCCGTTCGGCGGTGACATGGCCGAGCAGTGCGGCCGCGAGTTCCGCGTCCAGCGGCGCGTCGAGCGGATCGTGGCCGAGGACACGGGCCGGCTGCGATCGGTCCGCGACACGGTCTTCCTGGAGCACTCGATCTGCGACCGCTACCTGGGCTGCGCTCGGGGGATGCCGTTCATGTGGCGCGAGGCGTGGCTCGAGCGCGTCGGGGAGGCCGCGAGCGTCAACGCCACACCTCCGGACCCGGGAGCGGCCGCTACCCGCAAGGCAGACTCGGCGGCCGGTCGCGCCCTGAAGCGTTCCATGGACGTCGTGGGCGCCTCGGTTGCCCTGGTGGTCCTGTCGCCCGTGCTGGCCTGGGTGGCCCTCGCCGTGGCGGCCACCCAGGGGCTGCCGATCCTGTTCCGGCACGAACGGCCCGGCCTCCGGGAGAAGCCGTTCACGATGCTCAAGTTCCGCACGATGCGTCCTCCGCGAGCCGGCGAGGTCTGGTACCTGACGGACGATCAGCGCATCTCGAGGCTGGGGCGCTTCCTCCGGTCGACGAGCCTGGACGAGCTGCCCGAACTGTGGAACGTCATCAAGGGCGACATGAGCCTGGTCGGCCCTCGGCCCCTGCTCACCGAGTACCTGGAGACCTACACGCCGGAGCAGAGGCGGCGCCACGATGTGCGTCCCGGGATCACGGGATGGGCAGCGGTCAACGGCCGCCACGCCTTGGGCTTCGAGGACCGACTCGCGCTGGACGTCTGGTACGTGGACCACCAGAGCCTGCTGCTCGACTTGAAGATCATGGCGATGACGCTCGCGCAGGTCGTCAGGCGGACGGACGTGTCCGCGACGCAGGACCTGGGACGCGTCGGCTTCCCGCTCCCCGGGGTAGCCCAGCAGGGAGACCGCCAGGATGGACCCTAGCCGCTGGGAGAGCGGCTCGGAGTTCCACTGGCTCGGCCTTCCGGGACCGGGGCCTGCGGCGACGTCCCCCTGGAGGAGCGGACTCGAGCTTTCCTCTGGCCGCGATGCCCTCCGGCTCACCCTCTCGCTCGGGGTGAAGGAGCGGGGCTGGAGACGGCTCTGGGTGCCGGACTACTTCTGCCAGGATGTCACGGCAGCGATGGTTCGGAGCGACCTCGAGCTGGTGCCGTACCCGGACAGCCCGCTCCGGCCCCAGCCCGACCCCCCGGACGCGCGGCCGGGCGAGGCGATCCTGCTGGTCAACTACTTCGGCCTCCGCGCGCCGGTCCACGTCCCGCGTCGCGACGGCGTCGACATCGTCGAGGACCACTCTCACGACCCGTCCTCGCCCTGGGCCCTCGAGAGCACCGCCGACTTCTGCGTCGCCTCGCTGCGCAAGACCTTCCCGGTCCCCGACGGCGGCGCCGTGTGGTCGCCGGTCGGTCATCCGCTGCCGTCGCAGCCGCCGATCGAGGCGCAGCGGCGAGTGGCCGTGTCGTCGAAGCTGCAGGGGATGATCCTCAAGGCCATGTACCTCGAGGGGCTCCCGGTGGACAAGGACGCCTACAGGGCGCTCGCGATCCGCGGTGAGGGCGAGCTCGCCGTGCCGCTCGTCTCGGGCATGAGCGATGTGTCACGCGCCATCATCACGGCCTACGCCGCGGCGGCCTGGCGAGCAGCACGAGAGGCGAATCGGTCGATCCTCTCGGCGCGCATCAGCGAGCTCGACTGGGCCCGGCTGGTCCAGCCGGCCGAGGGTGCGGGGGTCCCCTTCTCGGCCGTGATCGTGGTCGATTCCCCTGAGCGGCGGGAGTTCGTTCGGCAGCGCCTGATCGCGCAGCGGATCTACCCGTCGATCCTATGGCCCCTCGAGGATGCGGTGGTCGCTCCCGGCCGGGCAGCCCTCGACCTCAGTCGCCGACTGCTCTCGATCCATTGCGACGGACGCTACGCGGGCCATGACATGGAGCGCGTCGGCGAACAGGTTGCCATGGCCGGGACGTAGACAGGGCCTGGGCGGAGCGCATCGCCGGGTCGGCTGCTCGGGCGACTCAAGAGCGATGGTGCGCGTGTGCACCGCTTTGCGCCCCATGTCATGCGAGAACCGGCGGATTTGCTATTGCGCACGGGTGGGGATGGGTTAGGTTGGATGCGGTCCGCGGCTAGGGAAAGGGAGCGGCGGACCCCGGGGAGATATCCGCTCATGGTCCGGGGGTTGTGATTGCCTCTGCCTCGGACTGTTGGGGTTGCCCATTGTTCGATCGCCCGATCGCCAGCCTTGGCCGTGGTCGCCCGTCCAACGCGTGCGCGCGCTGGACGGCAGCCGTCGCGGCTGCGCCCGATCGACTGCTCGGCCACTTGGCGAGTGGGTCGAGGAGGCGGCTCCTGCTCGCGATCGACCTCGCCGGCATCGCCACTGCCTCCTACCTCGCCCTCGCCTTCCGCTTCGATCGGATCCGCGAGCCGCTGGCCATGCCCGCGTTCCCCCTCGTGCTGGTCCTCCTGCTCGCGGTGCGCACCATCACATGCCAGATGACGGGGCTGTACGCGCGCCGCTGGCGGCACGCCAGCGTGCCGGACCTGGAGCGCATCGTGGTCGCGGTCCTGCTCGGCTCGCTGATCGCGATGGGCATCTTCTACAGCGCGACCTACTTCGCCGACACCAGATGGGCCGACGGGTTCCCGCGCTCCTTCTGGCCGATCGAGCTGCTGCTCAGCCTGGCCATCCTGGGCGGCGTCCGCTTCGCGATCCGCGCCGTGTATGAAGTGGTCCGCGAGCCCGCCCGCACGTCACGCGAGGCGTCGAGCGCGACGCTGCTCTACGGTGCCGGCGAGACCGGGGCACTCCTGGCCCGATCAGCCAAGCGGACCGTTGACGCGAGCGTGCGTCCGGTGGGCTTCCTCGACGACGACCCGAGCCTCGCGGGCGCCATCGTCGCCGGCGTCCACGTATACGGCGGGCATTA
>JAJYGO010000331.1 GCA_021785115.1 Chloroflexota bacterium
CCGCCAGCGGTGACGGCGGGCGCGGCCGGCGCATCGGCCTGGGCCGGGCCGCCGGGCGTCGGCGCCCCGCCGTCGGCCGTGGTCACCGGGCCGGTCCCCGTCGAGGTCGCCTCGTCCTCCGCCTCGGCGGCCTCGAGCTGCGCCTCGATCGCGGACTCCAGGCGCTCCTCCTCCGCCGCGGCGCGGTCGGGGTGCCGGCGGGCCCAGCGCGTCTCGCGGCGCGCGGCCTCCTCCTGGAGCTTGCCGGAATCCAGCAGGACCAGGCCGGCGAGCTCCACCGTCCCCCGGGTGGCGTAGATGGGGCCGCGGAACCCCTCGGCCACCACGTGGGGGATCAGCCCGCAGTGATCCAGGTGGGCGTGGGTGAGGACGATCGCGTCGAGGGTCGCCGGATCGTAGGCGAGCGGGACGCGGTTCCGGACGGACTCGTTGGGGCTTCCCTGGAACATCCCGCAGTCCACCAGGACCCGGGCCCGGCCGGTGGTGAGGAGGAACTGGGAGCCGGTCACGGTGTTGGCCGCTCCGAGAAAGTGGACGTCCATGCGCGCATCGTGCCACCGCGCGCGCCCGGCCGCGCGCCGGGATCGGCGAGCCTCCGCGGCCCGGCGGCCGCTGCGAGTTGCCGGCATCCGCGACACGTGGTGCGGCGCACCATCCGCGCTGCGGCAGCGGGGCCGGACCGCTGCGAGGTCCCCCGGCCGGCCGACCGGGCCCGGTGTGGCCGTGGTCCCCGTCGGCAGACGCTACACTCAGCCGGCTGTGCCTGATCTCTCCCGCCCCGCGAGCCGCCGCGGCGCCCGCCGATCCCGTTCGTGCCCATGACGGACGACCCCTCCCGATCGTCGCGCGATCCCTTCCAGGCCGGTCCGCTCGACCGCGCGTCCGCGACCAGGGTCCTGCAGCACGCGGACGGGCTCGTCGCCCAGGGGGAGTACCCGCAGGCGGCCGCGTTCTACTCGCGCGTGGTGGGCCACCGCGACCCCGACCTGCACGTGGCGGCGCTGCTCGGCCTCTCCGAGTGCCGCTACCGGATGGACGAGGACGAGGCCGCCATGGAGGGCTGGCGGCTGGCGACACAGGCCCCCGAGACGCCGCTCAGCTGGGTGGCGTGGCGGCAGCTGGCGGCCGCGCGCGTCCGCCAGGGCGACCTGCGCGGCGCGCTCGACGCATACCGGCAGGCGGACCGCCGGGCGCCGCGGGAGGCGAAGGCCGAGATCGCCTCGCGGCTCGGGTGGCTCAGCAAGGAGCTCGGGGACCGCCGGGCGGCGGGTCGGTACTTCGGCAGGACGCGCACCGGTGGCATGGACCAGCCGGTGGTGACCTACGTGATCCTGGCGATCACCATCGCCATCGGGCTCTTCCAGATGGTGGGCGGCGCCCAGGCCGATGCCCTCACCAACCTCCTGATGCTCGACAAGATCGCCGTGGCGCACGGCGAGTACTGGCGGCTGCTCACCGTGGTCCTGGTCCACGCGGGGCTCCTGCACCTCGGGTTCAACATGTACGCGCTGTACCTGGTGGGCCCGCTCGTCGAGCGGATCTACGGGCGCTGGCAGTACCTGCTGATGTACGTCCTGAGCGGCATCGCGGGATCGGTGACCAGCTACATCTTCCTGCCCAACCCGGCAGTGGGCGCGAGCGGCGCGATCTTCGGGCTCTTCGGCATCGTCTTCATCGCCTACCGCGTCCACAACCCGCTGCTGGGCCGCGGCGCCGATGCCCTCGCACGGCAGATCGGCTTCCTGATCGTGTTCAACCTGGTGCTCGACCTGGGGCTGATCGGTGGGGGCGTGGGCATCGACATCTTCGCCCACATCGGCGGGCTCATCGCGGGGATCTGGCTCGGCCTGATCCTGCTGCCCACCGGCCTGCGGCTCGCGGACCTCTGGCAGCGACCCGCCGGCGGGCGTGCGCTCGCCACCGAGCCGGTTCCGGGTGTGCTCCGCCTGGCCGGGGTCCTGCTCCTGGTCGGGGTCCTGGTGGCGGGCATCCAGGTCGGGACCGTGATCCGGACGGGTGGCCCCGGCCTCGGAGCCGTGCCGGGAGGCGCCGCCGCGTCGGTCACGATGGCCGTGCCGGGAGGCGCCGCCGCGTCGGTCACGATGGCCGTGCCGGGAGGCGCGGGCGTCAGCCCGGGTGCGGGCGTCAGCCCGGGCGCGGGCCCCGCCTGACGACCGGGGCCGGGCTCACCAGCAGATCGCGGCGCGACCCGAATCGGTCGATGATCCGGTAGAAGTTGCGGCGGGCCAGCCGGTCGCGCTCGGGTTCCGGCACGCTCGTGTCGCCGCGGTGCGCGTGGCGCACGGCCGGGAGCTCCAGGCTCACCCCCCGGCGGTGGCGCCCGGACGTGCCCTCGTCGCGCAGGACGAGGCTCCACCAGGCATCCAGGTGGCGGTGGTACCGGAAGTGCTCGTCGAGCGGGCCGCGGGCAGCGTAGTCGTCGCGGCGGAAGGCGAGGAGGCAGGCGTCGACCGCGTCGACCTCGCCCGGCGGCGCGTCCTCGAACCGGTGCAGGTCGGGGGACACGGTGCCCCAGCCGCCGGCCACGGCCACCGAGGGATCCCGCAGCGCCTCCACCAGCGGGCCCACGACGTCGCCCGTCGGCTCGACGCTCGTGTCGAGCAGGACCACGATCTCGCCGGTGGCGCGGCGGATCCCGGCGTTGAGGGCGGCCGCGTGGCCCAGCGGCGCGCTGGTCCAGACCTGCTCGGGCCGCGATCCCGCCACGGGGCCAGTGGCAGGACCGTCGGTGGCGTCGAGCGCGTCCACCTGCTCCGGCGTGGGATCGTTGGCCACGATCACGACCTGGGTGCCGGCGGGCGCGTGCTCCCGGAGGGCGTCGAGGGCGCGCGCCAGGTCTTCCGGCCACCGGTCGGCGGTCACAACGACGGTGGCAGTGGTGGTCGCCGGCTCCGCCAGCCGCGAGGGGACCGACGTGCTCGCGCCGTATCGGGTGCGTCCGCCCTCCTCGACGTCGGGAGGATGCGCGGGCTCCAGCCTGAACCGCAGCCCCTGGTCGATCACCTTCCAGCCGGCCGCCTCGATCTCGGCGCGGAGCGTGTCAGCCGCAGCCCAGTCGCGTGCCGCCCGCGCGTCCGCGCGGCGGCGTGCCAGCATCTCCACCTCGCGCGGGGCCGTGGGCCCGGCACCGGGTGCACTCATGGGGCGTCACCGGTCATGAGGCGGCAGTCTAGCGGACCGCGGGCAGAGCGCCCGCCGGGCCCCACCCCGACCCGCTACCCTGTACGCGGTGCATCGCTCCCTCGTGGCCGTCCTGGTCGGGACCTTCACGCTCCGGTTCAGCACCGGGCTCACCGGGGCGATGCTGATCTATTACCTCGCGGATCTGCCCCGGCACGGCGGCTCGCCGGTCGATCCTGCCGTTGTCGGCCTGCTGGCGGCCGTCTTCTTCGTCGCGGAGCTGGTGCTCTCCCCGCCGTTCGGCGCCGTCTCGGACCGGCTGGGTCAGCGGCCCGTCATGCAGCTGGGGCCGGTCTTCGGGGGCGTGGCGGTCGTGCTCACGGGGCTCACCACGAACATCCCGCTGCTGGGGCTCACGCGGCTGCTGGAGGGCGGCTCGACCGCGGCCAGCGTCCCCTCGATCCTGGGCTACGTGGCGCGGGCCACCTCAGACGACGAGCCGCTGCGGGGCCGCGCGGTGGCACGGTTCGAGCTGGCGACGCTCGCCGGGCTGGGGGGCGGCCTGGTCGCCGCGGGGCCCGTGTACCAGCTGATCGGCCGGACCGGCTTCTTCCTCAATGCCCTCGTGTACGTCCTGTCGTGGGCCATCTACCGCTTCGCCGTGGAGGAGCTCCCGGTCACCGCCGGGAGGACGGACTCGCCCGCGCGGCCCGGGCTCCGGCGGTACCTGGCGCTGCTCCGCAGCTCGTACGTGTGGCTGCTGGCCCCCACCTGGATCGCGGTCAACGCCGCCATCGGGCTGTGGACCAGCCAGTCACTGTTCCAGCTGGTGCGCCGGGTGGACACGCCGGTGACCCGCCACCAGGTGCTGATGGGGGGGTTCACGCCCACCCAGGTCAGCGTGGGCCTGACGGTGGGCCTGGCGATCTTCTTCGCGGGCCTGCTCTACTGGGGCGGGCGGTTCCGGACGCTCCGCCGGACCACGATCATCCTGTACGGGATCCTGGGCGGGGCCGGGGCCATCGCGTGCGCGTTCGTCGTCAACCACAGCGGAGGCCAGCCGCCGGTCGTTCCGGCCCTCTTCACCCTCGGCGCCGGGGCGGGGCTGTTCGTCCTGGCGGGTGCCACGCCGGCAGCGCTGGGCCTCCTGGCCGATGTCTCGGAGGCGCATCCGCATGACCGGGGCGCGATCATGGGCCTCTACAGCGTCTTCCTGGCGCTCGGACAGGTGGCCGGCAGCCTGATCGGCGGGGTGGCCGCGCAGTGGCGCGGCATCGACGGGCTCCTCGGCGCCACCGTGATCCTGCTCGGGGTGGCCGTCATCCCGCTCTGGCAGCTCCGCCTCTTCGAGCATCGGCTGGATGCCCTCCACGCGGCGGACTCCCGGGTGCCCGGGGCGCCCGCTGGCTGACCGGCCGGCCGGAACGGGCTCTCGCCCGGCCATACAATCGCGGGCATGACCGAGTCACGGGCGGAGATCCCCACCTACGGCAACTTCATCGGCGGCGAATGGGTGGAGTCCACCGGGGGCGGCACGTTCACCTCGGTGAACCCCGCCGACACGCGGGACGTGGTCGGTCGCTTCCAGGCGTCGTCGGCGGCGGACGCGGCCATGGCGGTGCGTGCCGCGGAGGAGGCCGGTCCAGGCTGGCGCCGGACGCCCGCGCCGAAGCGCGCGGAGATCATGTTCCGGTTCGCGAGCCTGCTCGCAGAGCACAAGGAACGGCTGGCGCGCGAGATGACGCGGGAGATGGGGAAGGTCCTCCCGGAGGCGCGTGGTGACGTGCAGGAGGGGATCGACATCGCGTTCCTGATGGCCGGAGAGGGGCGCCGCATGTTCGGCGACACCGTGCCCTCCGAGCTGCCGGACAAGTGGGCGATGTCGGTCCGCGAGCCGCTGGGCGTGGCCGCCATCGTCACCCCGTGGAACTTCCCGATCGCGATCCCCTGCTGGAAGATGATGCCCGCGCTCATCACCGGGAACACCGTGGTCTGGAAGCCCGCGTCCGACACGCCGGGGTCCGCCGCGCTCCTGGTGGAGCTGCTCGACCGCGCCGGGTTCCCCGCGGGCACCGTCAACCTGGTGACGGGCTCGGGCGAGGCGGTCGGGATGCCGCTGGTGGAGAACCCGGACGTCGCGGTGGTGAGCTTCACCGGGCACGTGGAGACCGGCCGGCAGATCGCGCGACGGGCGGCGCGCCGGCTGACCCGCGTGGCGCTCGAGCTGGGCGGCAAGAACGCGATCGTGGTGATGGACGACGCCGACCTGGACCTGGCGGTCGACGGGATCGTCTGGTCGGCCTTCGGCACCACCGGGCAGCGCTGCACTGCCTGCAGCCGGCTCATCGTCCACGAGCGCGTCCAGGACGACCTGCTGGACCGGCTCACCCGGCGGGTCCTGGGCCTGCGGCTCGGCGATGGGCTGGATCCGGCCACGGACGTGGGGCCGCTGGTGAACGCGGCGGCCCTGCAGCGCGTCGCCGGGTACGCGGACCTGGCGCGGACCGAACATACCGTGGTCTGCGGCGGCCGTCCGGCGACCGACCGGCCCGGGCTGGAGCACGGGCACTTCTTCGAGCCCACCATCGTGCGCGACGTGCGACCGATGGATCGCCTCGCCCAGGAGGAGATCTTCGGGCCGGTCCTGTCGGTGATCGGGGTCCCGGACTACGCGGCGGCCGTGACGGCGCTCAACCAGACCCCGTACGGCCTCTCGTCCAGCATCTACACCCGCAGCGTGGACACGGCGTTCCGCGCCATGCGCGACTTCCGGACCGGGCTGCTGTACGTGAACGCCGGGACCATCGGGGCAGAGACGCACCTGCCCTTCGGCGGCATGAAGCAGAGCGGCAACGGGCATCGCGAGGCCGGCCACGCGGCGCTCGACACGTTCACCGAGTGGAAGGCGATCTACGTCGACTACTCGGGCCGGCTCCAGCGGGCGCAGATCGACAACCAGCCCGAATAGGGCAGGGGACCGTCAGGTCGCGGCCGACCCGCCGACCGGGCCGCCCGCGGCGCCCAGCCGGTCGATCTCCTCGCCCACCGCATCGACGAACGCGGGGAGGGCCTGCCGTACGGCCGGGGAGAGCGGCGCTCCGAGCTCGAACGACTCGCCCCCCAGCCCCACGAAGCTCCCGTCGGGCAGCCCGCCGCGAAGCACCGCGACAAGGCCGAGCACGTCGCGGAGGGGCAGCATGTGGGAGGAGCGGGGCCCGGGCCCGCTGGATGCGAGGTCCGCCAGGGAGCGGTGGAGGATGGCGCCCGGCGGGATCCCACGCACCGCGTCGAGCACCAGGACGCGCACCTCCGGCCCGACGGCAGCGAGGTCATCGGGCTCGAGCTGGCCGACGAGCCGGATCTCGACGCCCGGTCTGCCGGCCTGCAGGTCGACCCCCAGGGCGTGCCCGTCGTCGGCCGCCAGCAGCCGGTCGGCCGCGACGAGGGCCGCCGCATCATCGCCGCGGGACCGCTCCCCGCAGGCGAGGACCAGCACGCGCCCCGCCGCGGGAGTCCCCGCCGCGGGACCCCCCGCCGCGGGACCCCCCGCCGCACCGTCCGGAGTCACGACCGGTCGATCGTGACGTCCAGGAAGTGCGTCGCGCACGAGATGCAGGGGTCGTAGCTGCGGATCAGCTGCTCCAGCCGGCGCGTCGCCTCCGCGTGCTCGAGCTCCAGGACCGAGGGCGCGAAGCCCCGCAGGTCCGCCTCGATCTGCCCCTGGTTCTGGCTGGTGGGCGGCACGATCTGGGCGCGCGTCACGTACCCCCGCTCGTCCGTCTCCCAGTGGTGCCAGCACGTGCCGCGGGGCGCCTCCGAGCCCCAGCCGGCAGCTCCCGCCTTCGGCGTCCAGGGCACGAAGGGCGCTGCCGGCCGCCGGTAGGCGTCGATGATGTCGATCGCCTCCGCGCAGTAGTGGACCAGCTCCACGCCGCGCGCCGCGATGCTCCAGAAGGGATTGCGCGCGATCTGGTCCGCGAGTCCCGTGCGCGCCAGCGCCTCGCCGGCGACCGGGTGCAGCTGTTGGGCCGCGATCGTCACCCGCGCCGACGGTCCGAGCTGGTACGTCTCGCCGGCGTGCGTGCGCGCGTGGAGCGCGTTGCTCCCCTCGTGGTGCTCCTCCCGGAAGACGGTCCGCCAGTCGCCGATGGGGACGTCGATCGTCCCGTCATGTGACACGAGCCGGCCGGCAAAGAGCGGGTACTCGTCCGGGTGCCGCAGGGAGACCAGGCGGACCGGGCGCTCGAAGGGCGGCGCCTGGAACTGCGCGACGAAGTCCAGGGTGGCCTTCGCCTGCTCCAGCGCCGTCACCAGCGCCGGGCGCATCGCCAGGAGCTCATCGCGCGAGGGCACGTGGTAGAGGCCCCCGACCCGGACGTTGACCGGGTGGATGGACCGGCCGCCCACCACCGCCATGAGCTCGTTGCCGACCTTCTTGAGCGCGAGCCCCTGCTCCACCACCGTCCGGTGGTCCTTGGCCAGGTCGATCGCGCTGGCGTAGCCCAGGAAGTCGGGCGCGTGCAGCAGGTAGACGTGCAGCGCGTGGCTCTCGATGTACTCGCCGGCGTAGAGCAGCCGTCGCAGCGCGCGCACCTGGGGATCCACGGTCACCCCGAAGATCGCCTCGAACGCCCCGGCGGCGCTCATCTGGTACGCCTCGGGGCAGATCCCGCAGATCCGGGCCACGATGTCCAGGACCTGGTCCGGGTGCCGCCCCACCACCAGCTGCTCGAAGTACCGCGGGGCCTCGAAGATGCGCAGGCGCGCGTCGGTCACCTCGCCGTCCCGGACCGTCAGGTGGAGCGATCCCTCGCCCTCGACCCGGGTGATCCCCTCGACGCGGAACGAGCGCTCGAAGGTGGGTGCCTCGGTCGTCATCACTTGCCTCCGGAGGGCGTGCCGGTGCTGGCCGGCGAGGGCGCATGGCCGGCCGGGACGCCCGGGGCGCCGCCGAACTCGGTGATCACGTCCCGGAAGGGCGGCGCGTAGCCGGTGAACCCGGCGAAGAGCCGGCCGGCCTCCGCGGGCGCCTCGCCCATGGCGACGAACTGGCGGCCCAGGCTCGCCGCGTTGGCCTGCTCGCGCGGGCCGAAGCACCCGTAGCAGCCGCGGTCGAAGCCGGGACACAGCGCGCCGCACCCGGTCATGGTGACGGGGCCCAGGCAGGGGATCCCCTGCGAGACCATCACGCAGACGCGCCCGGCCCGCTTGCAGGCGGCACAGACCGCCTCGTCCGGCAGGTTGGCACGTCGCCCGGTGAGCAGCGCCGTCACGAACTCGAGGAGCTGGTCCCCGTTGATGGGGCAGCCGCGCAGCTCGCCGTCGACCTTGACGTAGTCCGAGACGGGCTGGGCGGTGGCCAGCGATTCCACGTACTCGGGATGGGCGTAGACCGCCGCCCGGAAGGCGTCGTGGTTGGCCCAGTTCCGCATCGCCTGGATGCCGCCGGCCGTGGCGCAGGCACCGATGGTGACGAGCACCTTGGCCTCGCGGCGCACCGCGTGGATCGTCTCCAGCTGCTCGGGCGTGCTGACGGCGCCCTCGACCAGGACGACGTCGTACGGCCCACTGGAGCGGTGGCTGGTGGCCTCGGGGAACTCCACGATGTCGATCCGCTCGGCCACGGAGAGCAGCGCGTCCTCGAGGTTGAGCAGCATCAGCTGGCAGCCGTCGCAGGACGCCAGCTTGACCACGCCCAGGCGAGGACGGGGCGTGCTGGTAGCGCGGACCATCAGATGCCCTCCCGTCCGAAGACGTCACCGAGCTGTGCCAGCGAGAAGACGGGGCCGTCCTTGCAGACGAAGAAGGGCCCCATCTGGCAGTGCCCGCACAGCCCGACGCCGCACTCCATGTGGCGTTCCATCGAGATGAAGATCCGGTCCTGGGTGATCCCTCGCGCGGCAAGCGTGCTCACGGTGGCCTGGATCATGCGTTCCGGCCCGCACACGAAGGCGATCGCCTTGGTGCCGTCCCAGCGCGCGTGATCGAAGAGCTGCGTGACCACGCCCACGCGGCCGAGCCACGTGGCGTCCGCGCGGTCGACCGTGACGCCCACCTCCAGGTCCCCGCGCGAGGCCCAGGCGGCGAGCTCCTCCTTGTAGAGCAGGTCGCCCGGCGTGCGCGCGCCGTGGTAGACGTGGACGTCGCCGAAGCTGGCGCGGTGGGCCAGGATCTCGTCGACCACCGGTCGCAGCGGCGGGAAGCCCATGCCGCCGCCGACGATCACGACATCGTGGTCGTGGGCGGCCTCCACGGGCCAGCCATGCCCGAGCGGGGCGGAGAGCCCCACCTCCGCACCGCGCTCCAGCCCGGTCACGAACGTGCTCGCCGGTCCGACCGCCCGCACCGTGAGCTCCATGCCGGTGGGGAGGCGCCGGGAGATGGAGATCGGGATCGAGCCGATCGCCGGCGCCGAGACCATCACGAACTCGCCGTGGAGGCGGCTCCAGTCCATGCCGTCCGGCGTGCTGAGCGTCAGCGTCACCGTGTCGTGCGTCTCCGGGCGGACCGCGTCGACGTGGAAGACGCTCGTCCGGGGTGCACGTGCCGCGGCCGCCTGCGCCTCGGTGCCGAGCACGGGCGGCGGCGCGATCAGGTTGAGCTCCTCGCGCACGTCGATGCCGACCGGGCACCAGGTGATGCACCGCCCGCATCCCACGCAGCCCGAGGTGCCGAACTGGTCGATCCAGGTGGCGAACTTGTGGGTGAGCCACTGCCGGTAGCGGTCCTGGACGCGCGGGCGGAAGTTGCCGCCCAGGGCGACGGCGGAGAACCCCTTGGTGAAGCAGAAATCCCAGCGTCGCTCGGTGACCGCCGTGTGACCGTCCAGGTCCGACCGCTGGCTGACGCTGGTGCAGAAGCAGGTCGGGCAGGCCGCGGTGCAGTTGGTGCAGGCAAGGCAGCGCTCGGCGATCTCCGCCCAGCGAGGGCTGTCGAGCTTCGCCAGCAGCCGGTCGTGGAGGCCCGCCGTGACGACGGGGTCCCCGATGCGGTCGCGGGCGGCCACCAGCTGGTCCGAGCCTTCCACGACCTGGTCGGCGGTCGCGTCCGCCAGGCCGAGCCGGGCGACGATCGCCGCGCCCTCCTCGGATCCGGAACTGACGAGGAAGCCGTCGGCCAGTTCGACCAGCAGGACGTCGTGTCCGCCGCGCACGCCGGGGCCGGTCCCCATCGAGGTGCAGAAGCACGTGCCGCCCGGTTCGGCGCACTGGACGGCGACGATGAGCGCGTTGTCGCGGCGCCTGCGGAAGTCCTCGTCGGTGTAGGGACCGCCCAGCAAGACGCGGTCCTCGATCCCCAGGGCCGCGAGCTCGCAGGCGCGCACGCCCAGGAACGCCATCTTCGGGATCTCGTGCCGGACGGGGCCGAAGGAGACGTGGCCCTGCTCGTCCCGGTGCGACTGGGCGAGCTCGAGGGTGGGCGGAAAGACGAAGCGCTTCCAGGAGGTGGGGCCCACGGCATAGGCGAAGTACCGCGCGTCGTGGTGGTCCACAAGCCGGTAGCGGCCGGGGGACTGCTCGGCGCCCACGCCGACCGGCAGGTCGGTGACGGCCCGGACCTCGCCGTACACGATGGCGCCGTCGGAGACGGTGGGGCCGATGACGGTGCGCCCATCCTCCGCGAGGAGGTCGATCAGGTGCTGGAACTCGGCGCGGGGCAGGAACCCGGTCCCGCTCCGCGGCTCGGCGATCACGGTGGTCACGGCGCTGCTGGTCACCTCGCGAACAGGTCGAGCATCTGGAGCCGCGTGGCGTTGAGGCGGCGGGCGAGCGCCTGCAGGACCCTCGGGTAGAGGACCGCGGCCAGGTCGTGGTCCGCCGCCAGCGCGGCACGCAGGCCGGGTCCGTCGAGTGCGAGGACGTCGACCGGCTGCAGTGCGACCACGGTCGACGTCGAACGGTACGGTGGGACGAGCGCCGACTGCCCGAAGATGTCGCCCGGCTCGACGGTCAGGATGGTCACCCAGCCCTGCTCCGGGACCAGCGTCCGCAGTGAAACGCGCCCGCTGAGAACGATGCCGATCTCGTTGGCCAGCTGCCCCTCGGTCAGGAGCGTGGTGCCGGCAGGGGCCTGGTAGCGTCGCGCGAGCCCGACCAGGCGCACCTGGGCCTCCGGCGGCAGGTTGGCGCCGAACCAGGTGGCGTTGAGGAGCGCGACGAACTCGGCGTCGTGTTCGGTCCGGGCCGTGGAGCCCTCGGTCTCGGGCATCGAGCGGAACCTCCATAGGCGCGGGACGCTCTGGTACCCGTATGGGACCATGCCGTGGCAAGGGGCCGACAGGGTCTCCGGTCACCGGAAGCCGGTCCGTCCGACCCGGCGCCCGCACGTGCGATCGCGAGGTGCGCGGGTACGATTGGCGGCCATGGGGAGGATCGCCGGAGGCTGGGGCACGATGGTCGACCGGGACGGTGCCGGGGCCTCGGGCACGACGGTCGACCGGCACGGCGCCACCGGTTCGGCCGACTGGAACGCCGCCGGCCGTCCCCCCGGACGGCGTTCGTGCGGGCGCGCGTGCCGCGCCGCCGCCTACGCGCTCGCGGGCGCGGGCATGGAGTCGCTCTTCACCTCGACGAGGCTGTCCCGCGCCGCCGGTGCGCTGCGCCCCAGCGGGCCCTCGTCGGCCTGGATGCTGCCGATCTACGGCCTCGCACTCCCCCTGTTCGAGCCGATGCACGACCGCGTGCGCGGAAGGCCGGCCTGGCAGCGGGGTGCCGTCTACGCGTCCGGGATCATGGGCGTCGAGGTGATCACGGGCTGGCTCCTGCGACGGGCGACCGGCAGGTGCCCGTGGGACTACGCGGGGCGGACGCGGTGGGACCTGGCCGGCCTGACGCGGCTCGACTACGCGCCGTTCTGGGCACTCGCCGGCCTCGCCGCCGAGCACCTGCACGACGCCATGACCGGGTCCGCCCCGTGCGGGGTGCCGCACGCCCGTCCGACGTCCCGCCCGCCCGGTGCGCTACAATCGGCCGCCGTGGGCCGGTAGCTCAACGGTAGAGCAGCGGTCTCTTAAACCGCGGGTTGAGAGTTCGAGTCTCTCCCGGCTCACCACTTCCCACGCCGCCCCGGCGTGTGCCCCCCCGGACCGATACGCGTCGGTGCCTGCCACTCACACCATGGGGCTTCGACTGCCCCGCACGTGGCGGGTCGCGGGTCGTCGACGGCGGCGCGGCAGGGGTCGCGATCTGCATCTCGTCCGGAATCGAGAAGCGCCTGGCGGGGCCACCGGGTACAGTCACGCCGCGCGGCAGTGCTTCGTCAGGGTCAGATCGGTCCGTGGTTCACGCCACCACCGCGGCAAGCGCGACCGCGCTGACGTCAGGCGCCTCCCCGAGCTGTATGGAGCGGGTCATGTCCCATGTCGTCGACTTCGCCAACGTCTCGACCATCGGCCTCGAATCCTCACCGGTGGCGACCGCGCTCGCCGGTCTGCGGGCGAACGAGGCCCGTTACTTCAAGAACAAGTACGACCACGACTTCACGGTGGAGCCGGCGAGCGAGGCCCGGGACACCGTCGACTGGGTGCATCGCATCCTCCGGGAGGAGCGAGGCCTCGTCATCGCGGCCCGCCCACTCGAGGCGACGGCCTTCCGCGTCGAGAACATCCGATGGGCCTACGTCTTCTACGAGAGCGGCCTGTCCATCAACGTCCTGTACACCGTCGACGATGCGGGCAAGCGGGCGGTGGGGTTCAAGCTCTCCGACGGGATGGAGGTCCCCGCCGAGCTCGCCTCGTTCAAGTTCGCGAGGCAGAAGTCGAGGCTGGCCGGGACCATCCGCGGCTCGTTCTTCGTGATCAAGGGCGAGTACTGATCGGGCGCTCGCCCGCCGGACGGCTCGGGCGCTCCCCTCGGGATCACGTCCCGCCGATGGCGCGTTCCAGGAAGCCGACGCTCCAGCGCCTCCACGCGTCCGGGCAGACGTCGATCACGTTCCCATGCGTGGCGCCCGGGCAGAGGTGCATCTCGACCGGCACGCCGGCCGCCCGGGCTGCCTGGTAGTTGGCTTCCACGCTCCGCACAGGGAGGTCATGGAGGTCGGCCGTGCCGTGGAGCAGCAGGAGCGGCCGGTCGCCCAGCGCCGGGATGGCATCGATCGGGTTGGTGGCCAGCAGGTTGACCCCCGTCCGCAGCCAGATCCCCAGCAGGATCGCCGGCGTGCCCGGGACGGAGGGCTGGCCGTGGTCGACCTCGAGGCCCCGGGCAATGACGTCCTCGGCCCGTGCGTGCACCGAGTCCAGGATCAGCGCGTCGACCCGGGGATCCTCGCCCGCCTCGAGCAGCGCGGCGACTCCCCCCATCGAGCTGCCCATCACGGCGACCCGGGACGGGTGCTTGGTGCGCTCCAGCCAGTCGATGATCGCCGCCACGTCGAGCCGCTCCTTCGACCCGAACGTGGTCCCGGTCCGCGAGCTCCGGCCTCCGTTGCGCAGGTCGAACGCCACCAGGTTGAACGCCGGGTGCAGCGGGACCGCGTACTTGAGGACCCCGCTCTTGTTGGACGCCCAGCCGTGGACCAGCACCACGGTCGCGCCGGTTGGGCCGATTCCGCCGGAGGCCGGGATGTACCAGCCCGCGAGACGCACGCCGTCGGTGGTGACGACCTCGTCGCCGGCGGTCTCGCCCTGGTCCGCGCACTGTTGCAGGGTCGGGTTGGCACGCTGCAGGAGCACGTCATCGGCCATGTCGTAGTTGATCGCCTCGTACGCCCACCCGTAGCGGACCATGGGCGTCCGGCAGTCCGAGCTGCCCCCCGGATGGACGATCGCGTCGGACCCGACGACGACGCCGTAGCTCGTGTACGCGAGCCCGGCGAGCAGCGCCAGGCCGGCGGCCAGCAGGGCGACACGCGCGATCGGCGGTCGCGCTCGCCCGGACCGGCGGGCCCCTCGCGTGTTCACCTCGACACCCCGCACATGCAGTGGCAGTCTCGCCCGGCAGCGTTCCGCCGGCGTTCCCCGGTGCGGCCGCGGATCGTTCGACGGCGGCCGGATCCGGTCGTCCCGAGGAGGTAGCCGGCTCCGGGGACGTCGACGGCCCCGAGGGTTGACCCGGCCCGGCGTCCGCGGCTACCGTGCCGTGGGGCTCAGCTCGAGGCCGCGGCTCGCGGCGGCGCGTCCGTGCTGCCCGGCGACGCGTCCGTGCGCGCGGCGGCGAGATCCCGACGGAGCGGAGGAGTGCGATGGCGCATCGCCTGGAGAGCGTCGAGGCCCTGCAGGTCGGCGAGCTCAGGATGGGTCGGGCGACTCTCAACCTGTACCGCGAGGTGCCCGAGCCCGGAGCGGCCGCGGAGCGGCGCTGGACCGTCTTCGGTCGCATCGGGCGTGCCGTCTCCCTTCCGGACGAGTCCGACGCGCTGCTCGTGCTCGAGGACGGCCGCGTGTTCCGGGGCCGGGTGATCCTGGAGAACAGCCGGACCACGGTCGACTGGCGGGGCCGGACGACCGAGTACGAGTACCGCGGCACGGGCACCCTGGACGGCGCGACCGACGCCGACTTCGGCTGACCGGGGCGGAGAGGCTGATCCACGCGAGGTATCCACCGATCGGTGGATCGACCTCCGCCGACGACCGGGTTCCTGCCTGGCCGAGCGCCCGCTGTCCGCGGCGCGGTGGCGGCGGGAGACTCGCGTCGTGCGAGGCGCCGGGGAGGATCCCGGCGACGTCGCCCAGGAGGGATCCACCCGATGAGCCTCTTCCAGATCTCCCGCCGGGTCGGCCCCGGACCCGCGGACCGCGTCGGGCCGGTGCCGCAGTCCACGGCGGTCGCGCTGTCCGGCGTCGTCAAGCGCTACGGCTCCGTCGATGCGCTGCGCGGCATCGACCTGACCGTGGAGCGCGGCGAGATCGTCGCGATCCTGGGGCCGAACGGCGCAGGCAAGACCACCGCGATCTCGCTGCTCCTCGGACTCCGCCGTCCCGATGCGGGAACCGTGCGTGTGCTCGGAGGCGACCCCGAGGACGCCACCACGCGCGCCCGTGTGGGGGCGATGCTCCAGGAGTCCGGCGTTCCGGCGATGCTCACCGTGCGCGAGCTCGTCGAGCTCTTTGGCGGCTATTACCCCCGGCCGCGCCCCGCCGCCGAGGTGCTGGTGGCGGCCGGCCTCGACAACCTGGCCGATCGCCGCGCGGGCGCCCTCTCGGGTGGGCAGCGCCAGCGGCTCTACTTCGCGCTG